>CAZEPH010000026.1:0-14162 GCA_964514075.1 uncultured bacterium
GATCGTGCGATCGTCGCGGCGAACGCCGCGATCTCGAGCCCGCTGCTCGAAGACGTGTCGATCGCCGGCGCGAGCGGTATCTTGATCAACATCTCCGGCGGATCGGATCTCACGCTCGACGAGGCGGACCAAGCGGCGTCGGTCGTGACCGCGGCCGCGGGCGTGGACGCCGACGTGTACTTCGGCGTGGTGATCGACGACAGCGACCGCGACGCGATCGAGGTGACGGTGATCGCGACGGGCTTCGGCACCGACGATCGCCTGCTCCGCGGCGGACACCGGGCCCGCCCCGACACGCGCGTCGCGCAGCCGCGCGCGCCGATGAGCGGCGTCGTCTCCGGCATCGATGCCGACGGCGACGGCGTACCCGGCAACACGGCGATGATTCCCGCGCGCCAGCGCATCGAGGAGATTCGCCGCTCGCGCGCCGAAGCGCTCAGCGAGGCAACGCCGGCCGACCGAGAGGCCGATGTCCCCGACGACGGTGTGCCGGCCGGCGGCAACGGCCATGACGACGGCGCGGCGTCCGGCGCCTGGTGGAACCGGCGCTACTCCACGGCGGAACGGCACGAGATCCCGTCGTTCATGCGCAAGCGATCGCGGTTCTAGAGCCGGCAGGCGCACAAAGGACGTTCAGGGACCGACCGGTCGGCCGATAACAGCCCCGAAGGCGGCGGCGCACGCGCGGCGCGTACTGCATCGCGTCCGTGCACTCCGAGGTTGCGAGGGGCACAGGATGTCTCTTCTCACACGCATTTTCGGCGCGAACAAGAACGACCACTACACACAGGGGATCGTTCTCTACAACAAGGGCGACTACGAAGCGGCGATCGCGGAGTTCGAGCACGCCGTGCGGGAAACACACAACGACGGCAACCCGTATCACAGCCTCGGCCGCTTCTACGCAGCCGAGGCCTATACGCATTTGGGGCTGATCCACCTCCGCACGCAGGACTACGAGCGCGCGGAAGCGGAATTCCGCCGCGCCGTCGAGGAGAACCCGGCGTATCCCGATCGGCACTATTACCTCGGCGTGCTACGCGAGAAACGCGGCGACCACGCAGGCGCAGCCGAAGCGTTTCGCGACGCGCTCGAACTGCACCCCGATTACAAGGAAGCCCGCGCCTACCTCGCCGTCACGTTCTTCGAATCGGGAGACGAGCGCGCAGCGCGCAGCGAGATGCTCGCTGCCATGCAGCGCGGGTTCGCCGGCCCGGCGCATCTCGTGGTGGAGGACCGGCCGCTCACCCGCGCCGACGTCGACTCTGTGCGCGCGCAGCTCACGTCCTCGTCGATGTGCAGCGCACATGTGGAGAGCGCGGCCGACTTGTACACGCACGGCCACCTGCCCGACGCGATCGCGGAGTTGGAGAAGGCCGTGACGCTGCAGCCCACATATGCGGACTTGCACTGCCGTCTCGGCGTGCTGCTCGTGGAGAGCGGGCGCATCGACGACGGCGTGGACCGGTTCGATCGCGCGCTCGCAATCAACCCACAGTATGCGGACGCGCACCTCTATCGTGGACGCGCCCTCCTGCTCGCGAGCCGTCCGGCCGACGCGGTGCCGTCGCTCCAGGCGGCCGCGGAGGCGTATCCCGAAACGGTGAGCGTGCTCGCATTGCTCGCGACCGCGTACGGACGAAGCGGCGACAGCGCACGCGCCGCGGATGTCGCGCACGCCGCGCTCGCGATCGATCCCGCATGCCAGCAGGCGCAACGCGCACTGGCTCTCGCGGACCTGCTCGCGGGACGCACGCACGACGCGTACGCGCACACCGATCCCGCGGAGTTGTGGGAGCGCAGCGCGCTGGCACTCGCGGCCGGCCGCCCCGCCGACGCTCTGCGCGACATGCAAAAGGGGAGCGTCCGGCGCGAAGGCACCGTCGACGAAGACTTGCTGCTCGGACTCGCGAAGGATGCGGCGGGCCACGCCGAGGATGCCCGAGGGCATTTCGAGAGCGCGCTCGAGAAGGATCCGGGATGGTGGCCCGCGCGTCTCGCGCTCGCGCACAACTACGAGCGGAGCGGCCGGTTCGGCGACGCGCTGCGTGCGATCGGGCGTCAGCTCGAGGCGGAGACGGACAACCCCGATGTGCTCGTGCTCGTCGCGAACTGCTACCGGCAGATGGACCGCGTGTCCGACGCGATCACCACGTATAACCGCGCGCTCGCGTACCAGGCCGGGCACGTGAACGCGCTCATCGGCCGCGCGCTCGCGCAGCGTGTGCGCGGGCGCAGCGACGCGGCGATGGCCGATCTGCACGAGGTGCTGCGGCGCGACCCGCTCAACTTGCTGGCACGCCGGCTCGTGGACATCACGTCGGACCTTCCGAACGAGGACGTGCGCCGGCGCGGGCCGCGACAACCGACGCAGAAGGCCGCCTAGAACGAAAAACGCGCGGGGCGTGTGAGACGCCCCGCGCGGTACCGTTCAGACGGAGTCGGCTAGGCGGACGCCTGGGCCTGGGTTCCGCGCCCGCGACCGGCCTTGACGAGCGAGCCGGAGCGGATGCACCGGGTGCACACCATCTTGTGCTGCGTGCGTCCGTTCACGAGGACGCGTACGCGCTGCAGGTTCGGCAGCCACCGGCGGTTCGAGATGTTGTGCGCGTGGCTGATAGCGTGTCCCCACTGCGGGTCCTTGCAGCAAACTTCACATCGACGAGCCATATACCCTCCAGACTAGGCCGGGCAGCTTAGCAGCCGGGCGTCCTGGGCGGCAAGGCGATTCTCCGCGGCTCTTGACCGGGCGGAGTCTGAACCGTAGCGTATGTGCGCGTGTACCCCGGGCGCTCATGGAGGAGGGAACGGTGCGGTCGATAGGGATTTCCGCGTGTGTCGCACTTGCGCTCTGCACGACCGCCCCGCGCGTGTCCGCTCTGAACGCGAACGTTGCCGCGCAGCTGTCGTGGAACGCCACCACCACCGTCACGAACACGACCGTCACGGGCTCGACCACTGTGCTGAACCTGTTCGTGCGCTTCACGAACGTGGAGAGCTTCAAGGGAGCGGAGATCGACCTGCGGTGGGATCCGCCGGGCGACAAGGACGCGGCCTGCGTCGCTCTGGCGAGTGCGTTCTACAAGACGTCCGCGGGGACGAGTTGCACCTACCTGAATCGCGGGACGACCGTGCCCGTGACCGTGGCGGACGAGAACGGGCACTTCCACGTGGCGTGGGCCAACGCGGGGTCGCTCCAAACGTGTTCCGCGGGATCGGTGATCCAGATGCAATTCGACCTCTCCGGCTGTGGCGATCCCGCCACAGAGGGAACGGGCACGTGGCGGCTCTGCTCGGCGCTCATCCTCGATTCCCTGAACGTCTCGAGGTCCATCACATCGCTCGGCACGCCGGCGACCACCAACAACGACACGAGTCACTCACCCGGGTGCAATCAGCCGCCGGTGCTCTCGTCGCTGAGCAACCAGACCATCGTCTCGGGCGAACACCTGCAGTTCGCGTTCTCCGCCTCGGATCCCGAGAGCGATCCGCTCACGCTCACCGTGTGGCCGCTGCCGCTCGGTGCGACCGCGCAGCAAACAGCGAACACGCTCACCGTCGACTGGACACCGCTCGCGAACAACAGCCAGATCGGGGAGTACGCGCTCACCGCGACCGCGTTCGACGGACGCGATTCCGTCTCGGCGCCGTTCACGATCGACGTGCTGCGGTTGAATCACGCGCCGACGATCACCGCGATCATGGACCAGTCCGTGACGGAGGGTGCGGAACTCGTGGTGCCGCTCAGCGCGAGTGACCAGGACGGCGATCCCTTCACCCTCACCCTCGGGGACAACGCGCCGGCGGGCGCCGCCATCACCGGCGGTGCGTTCCGCTGGACGCCATCCGCGCAGGCTGCACAAGTCAACAACGGTGTCGTGAGCGGCGTCGGCATCGTCGCGGCGGATAACTTCGGCGCGTCGAGCACCGAGACGTTCGACATCCACGTGACCGACCTGTCGCCGCCCACCATTTCGTTTGTCGCGGACCAGGTGGTGAAGGAAGGCAGCATGCTCGTGGTGGCGCCGACGATCGGCGGCAACACCGACGGCGATCCGCTCCTGACGTACGGCGTGGGCATGCCCGCCGGCGTGACGGTCGACCCGCAGAATGCCGTGCTCTCGTGGACGCCGACGTTCGCACAGGCCGGTTTCTACGAGAACGTGTCGCTGTGCGCGAGCGACGGTGCGTCATCGCAGTGCGCGACGTTTTCGATCACCGTGACGGACGTGAACCGGGACCCGGTTCTTACGGCGATCATGGACCAATTCGTGGCGGTGGGCTCGACGCTGTCCGTCATTCCGGAGGCAAGCGACCCGGATAGCGACCCGCTCACGTGGTCCGGTCAGAACGTGCCGGGCGGCGCGGCGTTCGATGCGATGACCGGAGCGATCGAGTGGACGCCTCAACCCGGCGACTCGGGCGTGTACCCCGACGTCACACTCACCGTCGAGGACGGCAAGGGCGGCATGGCGTCGACGATGTTCACGATCACCGTGGCGCTCAACTCCGCACCGTCCGTCGACCCGATCGTGGACCAGACCATCGCCGAACTGACGCTCCTTACTGTGACGCCGAGCGCGACGGATCCTGAGAGCGACCCGCTCACCTGGTCCGGCATGAACCTGCCGAACGGCGCCGCGGTGGACCCGGCGAGCGGCGTGCTCGCGTGGACGCCGCCCTGCGGGTCCGCGGGAACGTACCCGGACGTGACGCTCCGCGCCCAGGACGTCTTCGGCGGTGTGGGGAGCGCGTCATTCGCGATCGCGGTGACGGATGTGTGCACGCCCGCCGTGGCGATCAGTGCGGCGCCTTCGCACGCGCTCGCGCGCGACGCGGGCGCCGGGCCGTTCACGATTCGCGTCGACGTGCTGGGCGATGCGTCGCTCGTGCATCTCCGTGCGCGCGACGTATCGCTCGAATACGCGGGCGAGAGCGTCATTGCAAAGGACGTGGCCGCGGGCGCCGGCGCTCGCACGGCGCTGGTCGCGTTTGATGCTGACGCGGTGCTCGCCCTGCTGCGCGGTGCGTCAGAGCGCGTCACGCTCGTACTCGTTCTCGACGGGGAGACGTGGCGTGTGCCCGTCGACGTGGTGGTGGCCGGCGCGTCGTTCGCCGTGGGCCCGAGCCCCGCGCGCGGTTCCGCGGTGATTCACTACGTCCTGAACGCCGATGCGGTCGTGCATCTTGCAGTGTATGGCAGCGACGGGCGCCTCGTGCGCACGCTGCGCGACGGCGCGGAGACATCCGGTGCACACACCGTAACGTGGGCGGGGGAGCCCGACGCGCGTGCGGGCGTGTACTTCGTGCGCGGGACGATCGGCCGCACCTCTGTCTCGTCGCGTCTCGTGTTCGTTCCGTGAATCGAGGTTTGAAGTCGCGCGCCCTCGCGTGCTAGGGTTAAACCACGCAGTGGTTCACCCCCACCGGCTCTACGGCGCGCGATGCATCACGCTCGGACGCACGCCGCCCTCTCTCCATCGCAGGGGCGAGGATAATCCCGCACGGCAGCGCAACCGTCGCGCGTTAGCGCGTGACGGCGGTGGGAGACTCACGTGCGCTTCGTCCGCGGACCGCTGTGCGCTTTCATGCTGCTCGGCACGACCCTCGCCCTGGCCGGCGAGACGCCCCACGACCCACCGGCCCTCGCGATGCTGGAGCGCTTGCCGGCCCCTCTGACGCGCGAGACGCGCGCTGCCGCACGTCCGAGCGCCGCCGCGTCCGTCGCGGCGTACCTCAATACGTCCACCTCCACCGGCTGGTACACGAGCACGCCGGGCCTCAACGAGGTGTGCGACGACATCCATCTCGCGAGCACTGGATTGCTCGAAGGTTTCGATATCGGGTACTACAAGACGACACCCGGCACCACGACCGCGACGGTCACCTTCTACGCGGCGGACGAAGCGGACAACCCGCCGAGCGCGATCGTCGCCGGTCCGTACGTCATCGAGAACCTCGGAACGGGAGGGCGCGCCTATCACATCGACGTCACAGGCGGACCGGAGCTTCCGCTGCACCTGTGGATGGGCGTTGCATTCAGCACGACGAGCACCGCGCACGTCGTCTACGGCCCGCCGACCGTCGGCACGAGCCACGATCGCTGGTTCCAATTCCTCCCGTCGTACGGCTACAGCTGGTTCGGCGGCAACCCGCAGGCGAATTTCTATCGGGCCGTGTACGTGACGGCTCCAACCACGCCCGTCCGCCCGTCTACGTGGGGCTCGATCAAGTCGCTCTACGTTTCGCGGTAGTCGCGCCGACCCGCGCGGACGCGGGAGCGCTCCCGCCCCGTCCGCTTTCTCCTCGATTGCACTCACACCGGCCCCGCCGCGAGCCGATGAATGACCGGTTGGCCGCGACGCAAACGCAAGCGGCGATCGTGCGTTCGCGGTGCTGTCCTCCGCCGCGGGCCCGAGGTCTCACACGGAGGTTCCAATGGTGCGCTTGTTCTCGCAAGGACTGCGGGGTCGTTTCGCCCTGTGCGTCACGGCCGGTCTCTTGGCCGCGTCGACCGCGTGGGGTGTCGCTCCCGTCTTCACCGGACAGACGAGTCCGGCTACGTGCACTCCCCCGGTGGGGTCGCTGACGCTCGTGATCCTCGCGAACGATGCGGACAACGACAACATCACGCTCACGTTCGACCCGCAGGATCCCAACGACTTCGCTCCATCGGCGCAAGGCGTGGATCCGGTGTTCACGCAGACCGTCAACGACCCCGGACACGCCGAGGCGACGCTCACGTGGAACGCACCGGCCATGAGCGATCACGGCCTGAGCTTCTCCGCCACCGTGCATGGAACCGACGGCACGACCGCCGTCACCGACAGCTTTACGATCTTCGTGAACCAGGCGCCGACGATGACGGCGATCGCGAACAAGATGGTGGACGAGGGCGCCACCCTGTCCTTCAGCCCCATCGCCAGCGATCCCGACGAGACGGAGGGCCCGAGCTTCACGCTCGCGTACAGTGGATCGAACCTCCCGAGCGGCGCGACGGTGGACCCGGCAACGGGCGCCTTCGCATTCGACGCCGGCTGCAACGACGCGGCGACGTTCTCCAACGTGACCATCACCGTCGACGACGGCATGGGCGGCACCGACAGCCAGTCGTTCGACATCGACGTCAACGTGGCGAACTGCGCGCCCGTTCTCACGGCGATCGCGAATCAGACGGTCGACGAGGGTGACCTTCTCACGATCACGCCCACCGTCACCGACGGCGACAGCGATCCGCTGGCCTTCAGCGGCGTGAACCTCCCGACGGGTGCGGCCGTGGATGCGAACACGGGTGCGTTCACTTGGACGCCGGGATACACCGACGCCGGGACCTACACAAACGTCGAGTACTGGGTCGACGATCTCACCGACACCGTCAGCGACCTGTTCGACATCACGGTCAACAACGTCAACGTGAACACCACGATCAACGCGATCGGCAACCAGACCGTCGACGAAGGCGTGCTGCTGACCGTCACTCCCACGTACACCAACCCCGACAACGATGTCCTGACGTGGAGCGGCTCGAATCTTCCGAGCGGCGCCACCGTGGACGCCGCAACCGGTGTGTTCGAGTGGACACCGGACTGCGCGCAGTCGGGCAGCTTCTCGAACGTCACCCTCACGGCGGATGACGGCACGACGCCGGTCGACGCGTCGTTCGACATCACGGTGGCTGAGGCGTGTACGCCGGTCGCGGCCGTGTCCGCACACGCGCCCGCGAGCGCGTTCAACCGTCACCGCGTGGGCGAGGCACCGTTCCTCGTGTCGTTCGACGTTCTGGGAGAGTTGTCGGACGTGACGCTGCGCGCGGAGGACGTGCGTCTCGAACTGAACGGTCGCAGCCTGAGCGCCGACGCGACCTACGGCGTGCGCATCGAGGGCAGCACCGTGACGGTCGGCTTCGCGTCGGCCGGCGTTGCATCGCTCGTGTCGTCGGTCACCGCGGGATCCACCGTGGACATGGTGTTGCGCGTGATCACACCGTCAGGCGAGTTCGCGAACATCGTGCCGCTCGTCGTGACCGGACTGTCCGCCGACGCCGCCGTGCGTTCGTGGCCGGTGCCCGCGCGCACGTCGAGCACCATCGAGTACGTCGTGCCGGAGGACGGCGTCGTCACGCTGTCGCTATACGGTGCGGACGGCCGCCAGGTGCGCGAGCTCGTGAACGGCTCTGTCGTGACGGGTGTGTACACGCTGCGGTGGGACGGACGCACGGACGCGGGCACGCTCGCACCGCGCGGTCTCTACTACGTGCGGGGCGCGGTGAGCGGGACGCCGGTGACGGCGCCGATCGTCGTGCTGCGATAAGCACCCCGCACGCGGCGCATGCGAAGGGCGGAGGCCTGCGGGTCTCCGCCCTTCTGCATGTGTCGGCGGCGAGGGCGCGCGGTGGCTCTCAGGCACGGCGGCGGCGTGCCATCGCGAGCGAAATCGGCTACGGTCTCCACATGCCAGTTGCGCCCGGCACGCGTCTCGGTGCGTACGACCTCGGAGCGTCGCTCGGGGCGGGCGGCAGAGCGACGCGAGGCCGGCATCACGCTCATGACGGGATCCGCACGAACACATGAGAGACGACGAGCGAGGGGCCGGGCTGCGTTCGCGCATCGCCGCCGCGGTCCTCGTCCCCGCCTACCGGCGCGCACACGACGGAGCGCTCACGCTCGTCTTCGTGCGACGCAGCGCCGGCGGCGTCCACGGCGGGCAGATCGCCTTCCCCGGCGGCAAGCCGGAGCCGCACGACGCGGATCTTCGCGCGACTGCAGTGCGCGAAGCGCACGAGGAGATCGGTCTAGCTCCGGAGCGCGTACACGTTCTCGCAACACTCCCGATCGTGAACGCGCTCACCACGGGTTTTCGTGTGCATCCGTTCCTTGCACGCATCGAACCGCCGCACACATGGACGCCCGATCCGCGCGAGGTCGCGGAGGTCATCGAAGCTAGTGTCACCGAACTCGTGCACCGCGATGCATACGGTACGGAACAGCGTCAGGAACCGGGATGGGATCGCGCGTACGACATACAAACGCTCCGCGTGCAGGGGCACATCGTGTGGGGACTGACGTATCGCATCCTCACGGCACTCCTCCCGCGGCTGGGCGCGGGGGGGTGGGAGGTCTGAAGAGACGCCGCGTTAGGCGGCCTGCGCGCTCGCTTCCGCGCGCGGGATCGTGAAGCAGAAGCGGCTGCCCTTGCCGATCGCGCTCTCGACCCAAATGCGCCCGCCGTGTTGTTCCACGATGCCCTTGGAAATCACGAGGCCGAGTCCCGTGCCGCCCGCGGTGCGGGTCGACGAGCTGTCCAGTTGCTGGAAGCGCATGAACAGCTTGGGTACGTCCTTGGGATCGATGCCGACGCCCTGATCCACGACGCTGATCTGCACGGCGTCGGGCAGTTCCATCGTCTCGAGGGCGATGGTGGTGCCGTCGCCGCTAAACTTCACGGCGTTGCTCGCGAGGTTGTTGAGCACTTGGACCAGGCGCAGTCCGTCCGCCATCACGAGTGGCAACGCCGACGGGCAGCGGAGCACCACGTTCTGCTTTTTCATGTCGGCGATCGCTTGCACGCGATCGATCACCTCGTCGAGGAGCGGTGCGAGGTCCGTCGGTTCGATGTGCAGCGTCAGCTTGTTCGCCTCCATCTTCGAGAAGTCGAGGATGTCGCTGATCAGCGCGACGAGGCGATCCACGTTGGCGCTGCAGATGGCGAAGAGCTCCTTCTGCTTGGGCTGCAGCGGGAAGAAGTTCTCGTCGCTGAGTAGCTCCAGGGATCCTTTGATCGAGGTCAGCGGCGTGCGCACCTCATGGCTCACGACCGCAACGAACTCGGACTTGAGACGATCCAGCTCCACCGTTTTCTCGTACGCCTGCGCGTTGGCGATCGCGTTGGCGGCCTGCGCCGCGAACAACACCAGCACGCGCTCTTCGTCCACGGAGAACTCCGCGCCCGCTGCGCCGAGCACGGTGAGTACGCCGAACAACCGTCCGCGGGCCAGAAGCGGAATGCCGAGCACGACGCGGCCTTCCCACGCCGAGGAGAGAGGCGTCCCGAACTCGTGCTCCGTACTGATGCTATGCACCATGCCGCGCACGGGCATGCGCGACGCACCGACGTGCCCCACTAATCCCTCGCCGGATTCAACGACCACCTCGCTGGGATCGTCCACGTCCACGCCGCGGGCGAGCGCGCAGCGGAAGTACCGCTCGTTCTCGTCGGCCAGGTAGAGAATCGAGGCTTCGCCGCTGGAGAGTTCGTTCGTCTTCTCCAGCACGGCGCCGAGCGTGCGCTCGAGCGACAGCGACGTCGAGATGTGCTGCCCGATGTCGTACAGGAGCGACATCTGGTGCGTCGCGACGCGCACTTTCTCGCGCAGGACCTCTTCGTGCCGCTGCAACTCCGCGTTCGCCTGGTTCAGGCTGTCGAGGAGCATACGGTTCTCAATCGCGAGACGCCGCCGCTCGAGGCCCTTGCGCACCATCTCCGGCACGTCCCAGATGTTGAACGGTTTCTGCAGATAGTTGTACGCGCCGGACTGCAACGCCTCGATCGCGGTCTTGGCGGAGACGTCGCCCGTCATGACCACGACGCAAGCATCGGGATAGCGGGCTCGGGCGTTGCGCGTGATGGTGAGTCCGCTCGCGTCCGGCAGGTTCACGTCGGTGATGATGAGCGCGTACTCGTGTTCCGCCATGCGCGCGGCCGCTTCGGCGCCCGTCGTCGCGGTGTCGATCGTGTACGCCTCGCCGTCGAGCGTCTCGGAGAGAAGTTCGAGCGTGTCGGGCTGATCGTCGATGAGCAGGATACGCTCGTCGATCTGTGTCCGCTGATCGCTCATGCGGTGGCGCTCTCCGCATCGCTCGCGGCCGGCGCGGGACACGCGCTCGAGCGGTTCTTGCCGCTCGACTTCGCCAGGTACAGCGCGATGTCCGCTTGGGAGACGAGTCGCTGACCGTCCGCAGCGTCGCGCGGGAGCGTGGCGACGCCGACACTCACCGCGAGCCGACGGCGGCGCGGGAACAAGTAGCTGGCCACGACGCCGCGCGCGCGCTCGGCGGCGATCATTGCACCCTCGTGATCCGTGTTCGGCAGAAGGAACGCGAACTTCTCGCCGGTCCACCGCGCCACGACGTCCGAAGCGCGCGACGTGGTTTGGAACAGGTGTCCCAACGCCCCCAGAATGCGGTCCCCTCCTTCCGAGCCAAGCGAGTCGTTGATACCCGTGAAGTTGTCCACGTCCACCAAGAGAAGCGAGAGCGGATTGCCGTGACGGCGCGCACGCTCGACCTCGTGTGCCAGCCGCTCCTCGAAGTGGCGCTTGTTGTACAAGCCGGTCAACTCGTCTCGAATGGTGATCTGCGCGGTGGCGCGCGCCATGGCGACCCGCTGCAGCACCGCCGCCGCCTGCGCGCCCACCAGCACGAGCAGTCGCTTGTGTTCCTCGGTGAAGGCGCTCGGCTGCGAGTGACTCAAGTTCACGACGCCGATCAACTGATCCGCGACGAGCAGCGGCACGCATAGGAACGATCGCACGGCGGGCACCGTCGCCTGCGTCGTGCGGTGCAGATTGTTCAGGAGCACGGGCTTCTTTTCGCGACCGACCCACGCGGAAAAGCCGGAGCCGAGTTGGAAGTTCACGCCTTCGATCAAGTTCACGTGCCGGCCGCGCGTCGCGACGGGTTGCAGTCGCTCCGTATCGGGATCCAGCAGGAACAACGTGCCTCCTTCGAAGGGCACCGCGTGCTGGAGCGTGGCGAGCACCGCGGCGAACAACTCCGAAGAGTCGACGTACGTGCTACACACCTGGGCGATCTCGTCGAGCACGTCCAGGCTGCGCGATGCGTGCTTCGCGGACGTGGCCCGTCCGTCCTGGAGCAGTTGCCGCAGACGCTCGCTCAACTGCGCGGCGCGCGCCGCCGCGCGATCCTGCGCGCTCGCGGAGATGTTGCGTCCGCGGAGCCCGTTACGCAGCCGGTCGGCCTCGGTCGAGGAGAGGTATCCCGCGGTTTCGAGCGCGCCGACCAGTTCCTCCTGCGCACGCACGAGCGATTGAATGTCCCCGACCGTCGCGGCGCCGCTGCTCTTCGCGACGGGCGTTGCGCGTCGCGCGGGTTTCGCCGGCGTGACGAGCGTGAGGCGCGGCGATTTCGCGACGGTCTTCTTCGTGGTCGTTGCGCGCGACTTCGTGGTCACGCGTCGGGCGGTGGCGGCGCGGCTCATGCCACGGCCCTCGCGAAGGGAAGGGCGGGCATTCCATCTTCTCGGCCCCACGTGTTGCGAACACGCGTGCGCAACCGTTGCAGCGCGCGCGAATGCACCTGCGAGGCGCGCGATTCGGAGATGTGCAGCGTTTCGCCGATCTCCTTCAGTGTGATCTCTTCGTAGTAGTAGAACGCCATGACGAGGCGCTCCTGCTCCGGCAGGCGGTTGATCGCACTGAGGAGTTGGTCCTTCATCTCCGACGATTCCAACTCTCCGAGCGGATCCGGTGCGTTGGCGTCCTCGATGGACTCCATCAGGCCGCTCACGCCGCCCCGATCGTCCTCCGATCCCGCGTGGTCGAGCGAGTAGAACACTGTGCCCTTCACGTCTTCCATCACGCGGTACATGTCGTGCGGGTCCATGCCCATGGCCTCCGCGACTTCCATGTCCGTCGCCGGACGCCCCAGCTTCTGCACGAGCTCCTTCTGCATCTTCTCGATCGCGCGCGCCTTGCGGCGGAGCGACCGCGACGCCCAGTCGAGCGTCCGCAACTCGTCCAGCACGGCACCGCGGATACGCCACACTGCGTAGGTCTCGAACTTCGTGCCTTTGGAGTCGTCGTACTTGTCGAGCGCGTCGAGCAACCCGATGACCGCCGCGTTCATGAGGTCGTCCATGTCCACGACCTTGGGCAAACCCACGGCGATCCGATCCACCACGTGCTTGACGAGGGGCGCGTAGCGACGCACCGCTTCGTTGCGATCGGTCGGTGGCATGGTCCGCGCGGGTGGGTCGTCCACCACCGGCGCCTGCACCAAGTGCAGTTCCGGCTTCTTCAGCGCGGGGGCCGGACGGCGGGTCGCCTTGCGCGGGGCGCGCGGCGCGGGGGTCACACTGGCGGTTGCGGTCGCTCTCATTTCATGGTCTCCATGACGTCCACTGTCCTGGATGTAGCGGTGATCTTCATTCGGGTGTGCGTCTCAGGCGGCGCGCGTGCGGTCGATGTGCTGGTCCGCGCGCACCAGGGCGAGCCGCACCGAAGCTTTGATGTCCGCCAAGCGAAACGGCTTGTGGAAGACATCCGCCGCGCCCACACGGGCGGCCTGCTCGCGCAGGGCCGGCGTGTCGTATGCGGTAATGAGGATCACGGGGACGTGCGGCTGCATCCGCGCCGCGGCGCGCACCAACTCGATCCCGTCCACGCCCGGCAAGCGGACGTCGGAGATGATCAAGTCGTACGCGCCGCGATCGAGACACCGGAGCGCATCTTCCGCGCGCGCCACGCTGGCGATCGTGTAGCCCTCGTCCGCGAGTCCCTGCGCCAAGGCCCACGAGGTGGCCTTCTCGTCTTCGACGATCAAGATGGACGCACTCTGCGCCGCAGGGGAGGCGAGGGCTCGTGATGCTGCGTGGCGATCGGTCTTCATACGTCGGGGAGTTTTGCAAAGTGCATGCCGCGTGTGCGCGGCTCGGGGCCGTCGGCCTATCTCCCTTCGCTCGCAGAACTTGACCGGGTCAGCGCGTGTGTCGGGAGGCGCCTGGTGACTCAACATGCAGCGGAGCGGGCAGTATCCGGCGCAAAAATGCCCGGTCACTCCGACTCGATCTTGTACTCCCGGATCTTCCGTTGCAGCGTGGCTCGCGCGATCCCAAGGATGCCGGCCGCCTGCGTCCTATTGTTCCCCGCGTGCTGCAAGGCGTCTTGCATGAGAAGACGCTCACCTTCCTTCATCGTCAGCGGACGCCCGAGACGTGAGCGTTCGCTGACGATGCGCGGCGCAAGCGCGGCGGGCGTGGGCGCGCCCGCCGGCGCGGCGTCCCCGACCGCGTACGACTCGTGCGACGCGGAGAAGTCGATCGGCAGGTGCCGCAACTCGATCGGACCTTCGCTGAACACGAGCGCGTGATCGAGCGCGTTGCGCAGTTCGCGCACATTGCCGGGCCACGCGTACGCGAGGAACCCC
>CAZEPH010000027.1:0-14120 GCA_964514075.1 uncultured bacterium
GGCCGTGTCGTCCAACTGCGCGAGCAGCGCACCCTCGTTCACCCACTCGCCCTCCTCCACCGCGATGCGCACGATCTGCCCTTGGCGCTTCGCGACGATCGCCGCGGAGTTCTGCGGCTCCAGCGTGGTGGTGGATTCGAGGAAGGTGGAGACGTCGCCGCGCCCGACGGTGCTGACCTCGACGGGTGCGGCGAGAACGCTGTCCGCGCCGGCGTCCTTGGATTTCTTGCGGGAGGCGCCGTCCGCGCCGCGCACGGCGAATACACCCGTGACCGCCGCGCCCACGAGCGCAACGCCGATGAGTCCGAACATCCACGCGCGCCTGCGGCGAGGGCGTGGATGCGACGAGGTGGACGTGAGGGAGTCCATGGCATGCCTCCGGTGAGTCGAGGACCGAAGAAGTCGAGGTCGCTCAGGTCAGGTGCGCGCGAGGGGGAAGACGTCGGCCTCGTGGAGCGGGTTGCAGAGGATTGGCCCTGTGACGGGAGGGGCGTCTCGGGCGATACTCGCCGGGTGAGTGAAGGAGACCCCATGTCGTCACTACGCACGTCGCGCACCACACTCAAGCGCCTGCCCGCGCGGGGCGCTCATGACTTCGAGGACGTCGCACGCATCCTCGATGCGGGGTTGTACTGCCACGTCGGCTTCGTCGTGGACGGGCAGCCCTACGTCATCCCCACCGGATACGGGCGCGAGGATCGCACACTCTACATTCACGGATCGTCGGCGAGCCGCATGCTGCGCACGCTCGCCGCCGGCGTGCCCGTGTGCGTGAGCGTGTCGCTCATCGACGGCCTCGTGCTCGCGCGGTCCGCGTTTCATCACTCCGTGAACTACCGCTCGGTGACCGTGCTCGGAACGGCGCACGTCGTGCCGGACACGGAGAAGAACCGCGCGTTGCGCATCATCTCGGAGCACATCATCCCCGGACGATGGGACGACGTGCGCGAGCCCAACGAGCAGGAGCTCAAGGCCACGATGGTCCTGCGCCTGCCGATCGAGGAGGCGTCGGCGAAAGTGCGCTCCGGTCCGCCGGTGGACGACGAGGAGGACTACGCGCGCGAGTGCTGGGCCGGCGAGCTGCCGCTCGTGCTCGCACCGCGGTGGCCGGTGCCCGATCCGCGCCTGCGGGCGGATGCGACGCTGCCCCAGTACATCCGCGCCTATCACCGGCCGTACGATGCGGCGGCGACGTGCGCGCCTTCCGTGGGCCGCGATGCGGCACTCACTCTGCGCGAGATCACACGCGAGAACTTGCGCGACGTTCTGCGACTGCGCGTCGCACCGTCGCAGGAGCGCTTCGTCGCACCGAACGATGTGTCGGTCGCGGAAGCATCGCTCCACCCGACCGCGTGGCACCGCGCGATCTATGCGGACGACGTCCCCGTGGGCTTCGCGATGATCGACGATCAACCCGAGAAGCCCGAGTACTATCTCTGGCGCTTCATGATCGACCAGCGCTATCAGGGGCTCGGCTTCGGTGCGCGCGCGCTGGAGTTGCTCATCGACTACGTGCGCACCCGACCGCGCGCGAGCGAGCTCCTCCTCTCCTGCGTGCCGGGCGAGGGCAGCCCGTGTTCGTTCTACGAGCGGCGCGGCTTCGTGTACACCGGCGCCGAGGACCACGGCGAGCTGGTCATGCGCCTGGATCTCACACGAGACTAGCCGAGGGGGCTTGACGCACGCGGCGCGTGCGGCTACCACAGGGCGCAGTCCCCACCGTGGGTGGCGTCTTCCATGCCCTGGAGGCTCACATGACATTCCCCCTTTGTCGAACGATCGCCGTCCTCGTCGCGACGAGCGCGATCGGGACCGGCTGTGCACGCAAGGAAACCACGTCGACTTCCGGCGGCGTCTCCGTGGAGAGGGGCCGGTATCTGGCGACGATCGTTGCCTGTAACGACTGCCATTCGCCGAAGATCTTCACGGAGCAGGGCCCGGTGCCCGACACGACTCGATTGCTCGCCGGTCACATGGGCGGGGGAAGCCTGCCGGCTCTCCCCGCCGGGTTGATCGGCCCGAACGGGTGGGGTGGCATCACCTCCAACGACTTCACCGCTTGGTCCGGCCCGTGGGGTACCTCGTATGCGGCGAACCTCACGCCCGACTCCACGGGGCTCGCGGGATGGACGGCGGATGAGTTCATGCAGGCGATGCGAACAGGCAAGCACCGCGGAACCGGCCGGCCGATCTTGCCGCCCATGCCGTGGCCAGCCCTTGCGGCGATGACGGATGACGACCTGCGCTCGATCTTTGCGTACCTGCAGTCTCTTCCGCCCGTTACCAACCAGGTCCCGCCGCCCGTGGGGCCGGCGATGCAGTAGCAGCGCACGCTCGGCGGTTGGCAGCGACACGCGCGGACGGCGGGATGCCGTTCGCGCGTGGCCGTTCAATGAGCCGCGTGCGACCTACGGTGACGGAGCCAGGCGGCTGCGTCCACGCGGCTAACGGCCACCGCCATGAACGCGGCGAGTGGCTGCGCCAGAGAATCGCCTCGAACAACTTCTCCGTTACGACGTCACCCCAAGCGACGCATCCAAGAACGCGGCGATTCTGCGATACGCGTCGAACATGTTTTCGCGGCGCGCGAAGCCGTGGCCTTCGTCTTCGTACAGCAAGAACTCGCACGGCGTGCCGCGCGCGGCCAGCGCGTCGTGCACTTGTTGGCTTTCGTCGGGCGGACAGCGCGGGTCGTTGCGCCCGGCCACCAACATGAGCGGAGCGCGAATCGCGTCCAGGAAGAACACGGGCGAGCGATCGCGATAGCGGTCGCGCGCGACGGGGTCCTCTGGGTCGCCCATGTTCTGCAGGTCGTATTGCCGAAGCAGCGGGTCTTCGTTCTCCAGCTCGGTGAACCAGTTCACGAAGGGGAACATCGCGACGCCCGCGGCCCACACGTCGGGCGTTTTCGTGAGCGCGCACATCGTGAGGTAGCCGCCGTACGATCCCCCGCCGACCGCGATGCGCCGTGCGTCCGCGTATCCGCCGTCACTCAGGAACCGCGCGCCGGCGACGACGTCCGCGAGATCGCCGCCGCCGTAGTCGAAGCGGTTTGCGTCGAGGAACGTCTTGCCGTATCCGGTCGACCCACGGTAGTTGGGCGCGAGCACGGCGTAGCCGCGGTTCACGAAATACTGGACGACGCGATTGAACCCGTTGACGCTCTGCGACGCGGGGCCGCCGTGCACCCACACGAGCGCGGCGCCCGTGCGTTCGCGCGGCTCGTACAGGAATGCGGAGATGCGTGCGCCGTCGCGCGAGCCGTAGTGCACGAGCGATGGATGCACCATGTGCGCGGCGTCGACTCCCGCCACGAACGCGTGCGTCAGTTGCGTGCGCGCCCCGCTCGCGCGATCCAGCACGAACACGTCGCCCGGCGAGTCCGCGGCGCTGCGGTGATACAGCAGGCGTGCGCCACTCGCGTCGAAGCACGACGCGTGACCGCCGAAGTTCGCGTAGCCGCTGTTGTGCGTGATCGCGTGCGTCTCGCCGCTCGCGATGTCGTAGGCGAACAACTCGCCGTTGCCGTCGATGTTCGCTTCGTAGAGTGCGAGTCGTCCGTCGCGCGAGAAACCGTCCGCCGACATCTCCCACTCGCCGTGCGTGGCCCACGTCACGGGCGGCGCCGCATGTCCCGCGCGGAGCGCCGCCAACGTCGCAGGCAGATCGAGCAGCGCAATGTTGTCGGAGCCGTTGAGCGCATCGCTCGTGACGAGCACGTAGCGCCCGTCCGGCGTGATGTCCACCGGCGCCCAATTCTGTTCGCCCTCGTGCGGCGTGACGTTCACGACCTCGCCGCTCGTCATGTGCACCAGCACCGCGTTGGAGTCCTTGCCGCTCGCCGCGCTGAGGCACGCGAGCAGCCACTCGCCGTGAAACGCACACGGCGCGTACGACAACTCCGGCGGCGTGCCGCGCGTGAGCGCGCGCGCCGTGCGCGTGCGCATGTCGAACAACGCCAGCTCGTAGTTCGGCGCATCTTCCGGCTTCACCATGTAGGCGAGCGCCGCGCCGTCCGGCGACCACAACGGCCCCTCCTCGCTCACGTGCGGCGTGTTCGTGAGGTTCGTAACCTCGCCGGTGCGAACGTCCACGAGGAAGATGTCCCATTGCTCGTCCGCGTCGCGATCGCTCTCGAACGCGACGTAGCGGCCGTCGCCCGGCTGCCACGCGGGCGACTCCTGGCGTTCGTCGCTCACGGTGAGCTGCGTGGGCCATCCGCCGCTCGCGGGAACGAGCCACAGGTTGTTGCGTCCAGAGATGTTCGTAGCCACGACGATCTGCGAGCCGTCGGGCGACCAGTCCGTGTCGCCGATGGTGCGCGTCGCGAAGAGCTGTTCGATGGTGTAGCGGGGCGTACGAGTCATAGGGTGCGCAGTCGACACCGAGAGGGCCGCGCGGTCAAGGGGGTCGTGTGCTCAGTGGGCGGCGCGGCGCGCCACGCGCGCGTGTGGTCCACTCGCCATGCTGCTGCGCGCGTCACGCGTCCCACTGCGCGAGCGTTTCCTTGGACGGATCGACCTTCGGCGGTGCCGTGCGCGACTGTTGCTGCGAGCGCTGTTCTTCACGAGCGCCACCGCCCTTGATGCTGAGACCGCGAGCAACTGTTGGTACGAGGAGTGCACTGCGGCAGTTCATGTGGAGGCCCCACAACGTCTGAGTGACGAGACGTGATCGAGGTCGCGCGCACTCGCAGTTGTGATCGTTCCACAACAGTCTCGGGGGGTGAACAGGGCGGCACACTGCGCGTGGAGGCAGTGGGGCGTCATGGGTGTGTGTTGGCGGCGGCGCGGGCGCGGGCGTAGTACGTCTTGACGCCTGAAGTTCGCAGAAATAGGCTGATTGGCGGTGGGTCCGCACCATACCGCACATCCCGCCTTTCGAACCTCGCGTGAGGAGGCTGTTGTATGACGTCCCCGAAGAGAATCGGACATCGAGAAGAAAGACCCGTGAGGTGGTGGACTGTTCTGCTATTCGCCGTAGTCTCGGTGGCCGCACTGTCGCCCGCAAGTTTCGGCAAGCAGGTTGCGAATCAGGGCGGGGAAGCGCGGTACGACAGAGACGAACCGGCATACGGTGTTCCTGACTTTCCGTCCGGAGGCAGCACGTCCATTAGACGGGGCGGCGTCAAACATCAGGCTACATTCACGCAATCCCAGCGCGAGGCAGCGGCTCCGTCCTTGCGTTGGTTTACTCGGATCGCGTCGTTCACACTTCGTACGTTCCTGAGGTAATCTGCGATGCAAACTCCCCCTCTTCCGGACAAACTCGCAGAAGCGCTCCAACTACTCGACACACTTCGTCAGAGCGAGCAGTGGACGGAGATTGTGGAATGCGTCGATCGCATCAGGATCGGGCTTGATGCAGCTGTCCCACCGGCCATTCATGCGGATTTGAGTATTCGGCGAGCAAACGCGGCCTGCCAATCTGGATTGACGGACGTGGCGCGCGAAGAGCAACTCTCAGGTCACAGATGGGTTCGCGACTCAGGGTCGGAGGATCTGAGGGCACGCTGGGAGTTGAACGGATCGCAAATTTGCTATCGCTCTGGGGACCTCGACGGCGCCGAGCGTCACGCCTTCGCTTGCTTGGCTTCCGCCGATCTCCTGCCGAATGCCGACTGGCTTGAGGCTCAAGCTCACAACAACATCGGCCTTGTTGCGCTGCACCGAGGTGACTGGTCGGTTGCGCGCAGGCATCTTCTGGTTGCTTCCGATCTATCTCTTCGAGCTGGTGATCTGCTTGCTTCAGTACGTCAACGGTGCAATTACTCCACGTGCTGCTATTGGAGTGGGCACTGGCGAGAGGGGAGAGCGTCCGCCGAAGAGGCGCTTGCGGAGGCCCAACAGCATGGGTTTGACGAAACAGCTTCCGCGCTCAGCATTCTACTGGGGAACATCGGACGACTCGAGAATAAGACCGCCTCTGCCCGAGAACACCTTGCCGCAGCGCGCGACCTTGCGAGCCGCCGTGAGAACCCGCGCGAACTCGCCCTCGCCGACGAACTCGCCGGCGACCTCGCCCTCGACGCCGGCGACCTCGATGAAGCCGCACAGCTATACACACGGACGATCGACACAGGCCTGCGCATCGCCCCGCGCGGCGACCTCGTCTACGAGGGCAGGCGCAAACTCGCCGACGTGCGCCGCATGCAAGGGCGCTACGCAGAGGCACGCGACCTCGCGCAGAATGCGCTCGATCTCGCGCGCGCGGCCGGCACGGTCGTCGAGATCGGTGCGAGCCTCCGCATCCTTGCTCTGACGTACGAAGCCCTCGGTGACATCGACGCCGCGCGCACGCACGCGACGGAAGGCATCGATATTCTCCGTGGCGTGCACGAGCGATTCGAACTCCTGCAACTGCTCACAGGGTGCGCCGATTTCCTCGACGAGCCGAGCGCGCTCTTGATCGAAGCGCGCGGACTGGCCAGTCAACTTGGTCTCACGGAGACCGTGCGCTCGATCGATCAGCGCCTCATGCCGCCGGCACAACGTGCCACGGTCGGCGACGCGGGGATGGCGCTCGTTGCCGAAGATGCGCACGGCGCGGACGCGCCATCAGCACCGCGCGCGGAGATGCTGCGCATCTCAGGCAACCGGACCTTCCTCACGACAGACGTGCGCATCATCGCGGACGTTCAACGCGCGATGCGCAACCAGCAACGTGTGCTGATCGAAGGCGAAACAGGGACCGGCAAGGAACTCGTCGCCCGACTGCTGCACGAGAACTCGCCGCGCAAGGGCAAGCCGTTCGTGTGCGTCGAGTGTACGTCGCTGCATGAGTCCCTCGGTCACAGCGAGTTGTTCGGACACGCGAAAGGCTCGTTCACCGGCGCGACGAGCGACGGGCGCGGTCTGGTCGACGCAGCCAACGGTGGCACTCTGTTCCTCGACGAGGTGGGCGATCTCTCGCCGGCAATGCAAGGTCGCCTCCTCCGCTTCCTGCAGGAGCGCGAATTTCGTCCGGTCGGCGCGGCGAGTGCCAAACCAGTCGACCTGTTCGTCATCGCTGCCACGAACCGCGATCTAATCGAGATGGTGGCGAAGGGAGAGTTCCGCAGCGACCTCTACTACCGTCTCAAGGGCGCGGTCGTGCGTGTCCCGCCGTTGCGCGAACGCCCCGACGACATTCTTCCGCTCGCGGAGCACTTCCTCCGCATTCATGGCGACAAACGCGAGCGGACGATCGCTCTCAGCCCGCAGGTGCGCGTGATCATGCGCCGCTACGCCTGGCCGGGAAACGCACGGCAGCTCGAAAACGAGATCGACAACATCATCTCGCAACTCGAAGACGGTGCGACGGCGAACACCTGGGTGCTCAGCCCCGAGGTCGTCGCAGGCGCCACGGCGGAAACGGCTCGTCTCGCGACGTTCAAAGAGCGCGTGGACGCGTTGATCGTCTCCGAGGTGCAGCGCTGCCTCCGCGCCACGGGCGGCAACCGCGCCCGCACGGCGGAGATGATGGGATTCTCGCGCCGCGGCCTGCAGAAGATGCTCAAACGCCTCGGGCTCGTCAGTGGGACAACGGATGCGGCGCCCGCGACCGCCGAGGACGACGACTCCGACGAGTAGCCACAAGAACTCGAACGCTCGTCGCAACCCTGTCGAGTGTGCTGCCCTGCCCTGAACTACGCTCGCGGCCTCTCTCTGTGATACCGCGTGCGCGACTGATACATCTCCGCCACGTCCAAGAGCAGCGGCTCGTCGTACGGTGCGCCCATCACCTGCATGCCGCACGGCATGTGCGCCTTGCCGAATCCGATCGGCAGCGCCACCGACGGTAGTCCGCACGAATTGCCGATCGCACCGACGGGATCGCCGTACGGGAGCGCGGCGTTGAGATCCTCCGTGACACCCGGCGCGACGGAGAGGAAGTTCGGCGCCACGAGTACGTCGTACTGCGCGAAGAACTCCGCAGCCTTTTGTTGCGCCACGGCGCGCATGCGCCACGCCTTGACCACGTCCGCACCTGTCACCGCCGCGTTGATCTCCACCTGATACGGCGCGTACGCATCTGTGAGCTGTCTCACGGAGCCATCAGCGAAGAACTTCTCATATGACGACAGTCCTTCCACCGTGATCAGCAATCCGGCGATTTCGGCGAACGGGAATTCGGGGAGCTTTGCATTCTCGAGTTGCAAACCACCGGCACGCAACTCGGCGACGCCGCGTTCGAATGCAGCCTTCACTTCGGGTTCGCCGCCCTTCCATCCCTCCGGCGTAAAGAGCGCCCCGCGCAATTGCGCGATCGGCTTGCGCGCGCCCATTTGCGTGAACGGATTGCGCGCGAGCGACGTCGCGGAATCCGCCTCGTCCGCGCCAGCAATCGCGCGCAAGACTGTGCGGCAGTCGGACGCGGAACGTGCCATCGGCCCGGCCTTGTCGAACGACCACGAGAGCACCATGCCGCCGTGCCGGCTCACGAGTCCGTACGTTGGGCGTACGCCCGTCACGCCGCAAAACGCGGACGGACACAGGATCGATCCCCACGTTTCCGTCCCGATGCCGAAGCCGACCAATCCCGCTGCGACCGCGGCGCCGGTGCCGGAGGACGATCCGCCGGTCCATCGCTCGCGGTCCCACGGATTGCGCATGGAGCCGCTCACGGACGCCGTGCCGTAGCGATAGCCGAGACCGCCGGCGAACTCCACCATCGCGAGTTTTCCGAGCAACACGGCGCCGGCCTCGCGCAAACGCGTGACGATGGTCGCGTCGTAATCGAACACTTGATCGCGGGTGGGCCGCGCGCCCCACGATGTGGGCACGCCCTTCACGGTAAACAGATCCTTGATGCCGTACGGCACGCCGTGGAGCGCGCCGCGGTTCCTACCGGCCGCGATCTCCGCGTCCGCCGCGCGCGCCTCCGCGCGTGCAATGTCCGCGGTCACCGTCTGAAAGCAATTCAGCGTGGGCGCGACGCGCTCGATCCGCTCCAGGTAGCCGTTCGTCAGCTCCAGCGACGTGATCGCGCGCGCGCTGAGTTGTGCGGCGAGTTCGTCGACGGTCGCGAAGTAGATGTCCTCCGTGAGAGCGCTCACTTGTCGCCTCCTTCGCGCTTCGGCGCGAGCGGACGAAACAGGAAGCCGATCTCGCCGCCGCCCGCGGGCAGCGGGTACTGGCGTATCGTGGCGAGCGTGTCCGCCGTGTATTTCTTCTGCTTGGCGATCTCCGCGCGCACCGCGGCGCTCGGCGCAGAGCCGCCGCCCCGGCGTTTCGTGGTGCGCGTGGCTGCGCGTGCGCTTCCGCCGCTTGCGATCACCGCCGCCCCCGCCGCCACCGACGCGACGAATGCTCGCCGCGTGAGTCCGTTCTTCTCGCTCATCGCCGCACCTCCGGAACGCCGCCTTCGATCCGCCCGATCCTCTCGCGCAAATCGTCCGGCATGGGAATCGTGCCCTTCACCGCGTAGTCGTAGCACACCTGCACCGTGCGCCCTTCCGCCACGAGCCGCTCGCTCACCGTCTCCCACACTTCGTAGGCAAACGAGAACGACTTGGTCCCGATGCGATCGCATCGAATGCCGACGACCGCCGTTTCGCTTACGAGCAACTCCGAGCGGAAGTCGATGGTGACGTGCGCGAGGATGAACGGCACACGTTTGTAGTCGGAATGCTCCTGCACCCGCTCCCAGTACTCCTGGCGCGCCACCTCGAGGTACGTGGCGTACACGGCGTTGTTCACGTGCCCCATCGCGTCCGTGTCGCGAAAGCGCGGGCGGATCTCGCACGTCACGCGGAAGTCACGCGCAGGCATGGGAGCTACGTCGCCTCCCCGTAGTCGTAGACGCCGCGCCCTGCCTTGCGCCCGAGCCGTCCCGCCGCGACGTACTGCTCCATGAGCGGGCACGGCCGGAACTTCTCGCCCAGCGTGCGGTGCAGGTAGCGCAAGATCGACAAGCGTGTGTCGAGTCCGACGAGGTCGACCAACTCGAACGGCCCCATCGGGTGATTCAAACCGAGTTTGAGCGCGCGGTCGATGTCGGGCGCAGACGCCACGCCTTCCTGCAGCATGTAAAACGCCTCGTTACCGATCATCGCGTTGATGCGCGTCGTCACAAACCCGGGCGACTCGCGCACGACGACGCACTCCTTCCCCATGCGTTCCCCGACGGCGCGCGCGGCGGCGATGGCCGCCTCGCTCGTCTCCAACGCGCGAATGACCTCGAGCAGCTTCATCCGATGCACGGGATTGAAGAAATGCATCCCGAGCACGTTCCACGGACGCTTCGTGACGCCGGCCATCTCGCTCACGGAGAGCGACGACGTGTTCGTTGCGAGCAGGCAGTGGGGCCGCGTGAGCGTGTCGAGCGCGGCAAACGTCTCGAGCTTGAGGCGCATGTCCTCGGGGATCGCTTCGATCACGAGATCCGCGTGCGGCGCACACTCCTCGAGCGAATGATCGTATTGCAGGTTGGACCACGCGGCGTCCGCTGTCGCCCGATCGAGTTTGCCGGTCTCGACGCCGCGCGCGAGCAGCTTCTCGATCTCTGCGCGCGCGTTCTCCAGTGCGGACCGCGACGCGTCCATGAGTCGCGTGTTGTATCCGCCCACGGCGGATGCGTAGGCGATGCCACGTCCCATGATGCCGGAGCCGAGGACGGCGATGGTGGATACGGCGAGCGAGTGAGTGTCGGCCACGCGGGAGGCTCTCCAGGCGACGGTCGCGGCAACGGGACAGCGCGCCGCGCATTCTCTCGACGGAGCGGGGCGCGGTCAACCGTCCTCAAGCGTCACACCCCCACCGAGAGCAGCGTCTTCCGGTGCAGCAGGCTGTTCTCGTGCCCGATGTAGAGCCGATACACCGGGTCGGTCTCCTCGATCAGGAGCCGGAGGCCGCGCGCGTCGGCGGGTACGTCGAACACCAACTCCTTCGTGAACCACTCGCCCGGCCGCAATGGCTGCAGCCAGTTCGTCGCGCCTGCCGGTGTGTGGGCGAGCGCCTCACGGGCGTCGCGCGATTCGTCGTAGTGGCGGCCCCGGTCGTCGACGAGCACGAAGTTCTTGGGGTCGGGTGTGAGCGGGGAATACCCGCGACGCTCCGAGATCGACTTTTCGTCGAACCGCACTTTGACGGCCACGATCGCGAAGCGGCCGCGTGCGGACTTCGCCCGCTTCACGTCGTCACCGACGCTGTCGGCCGCGCGCTGACCCATGATCGAGTACCCGATGTGACAGTCGATGGCGCAGAAGCGCTTCTCCTGTCCGACCGGCAACGTGACTTCGCGGCTCGC
This sequence comes from uncultured bacterium, assembly GCA_964514075.1. Taxonomy (GTDB): domain Bacteria; phylum Eisenbacteria; class RBG-16-71-46; order CAZEPH01; family CAZEPH01; genus CAZEPH01. The sequence goes on from CAZEPH010000027.1 coordinate 11,230, forward strand.
GACCGACGTGCTGGCGAGGAGGAGCACGTATCCGACGATGTACGCGGCGCCCAGACCCGCGATCCATCGCGCTCCGCGCCGCGCACCGCGGGCCAGCGCGACGACCCATGCGACGCCACACATCCCCAGCAACAAGACGCTGCCGAGCAGGAGCAGAAGTCCAAGGGTGGCGCTTGTCTGCTGCGTCATCGGGTCACGCTCCTTTCGGCCGCCCTGTCCGCCCGGCGATCCAGTTCACGAATCGACGCTCCTACACGGTCATGCGAGCGTCGCCCACCCCGCGTGGGGCCGTGCGTATGTCCGGAGACCAGCATCTCCAAGCTCCTCCACTATAGAGTACTTTGCAGAGCAAAGTATAAGCGCACGACGAAAGCAATCACGCCTTCGCGCGCGCGGTCTTGATCAGCGATTCCATGTGCTTCAAGTAGCGCTCGAAGGCCGATCGTCCCTGCGGGGTCAGGCGGAACTCCGTCCGCGGGACACGGCCCTCGAAGTATTTCCGGCATGTGATGTACCTCGCTTCCTCCAGCTTGCGCGCGTGCACGCTCAGGTTCCCGTCGGTCGTGCGCAAGAGTTTGCGGAGATCGGTGAAGGCCAGCGCATCCTGCGCGGCCAATGCGCTCATGATGCCGAGCCGCGTGCGCTCGTGCACGAGCGGCTCGATGTCCGGAGCCACGGAGCGCAACGGCGTCGCGCGCGCGGAGTTCCTAGCCGCCATGATGCCTCGCGATGACCCAGCCGCCCGCGATGTGCAAGACGCCGAAGCCCATTGCCAGCGAGGCGTTCGCGTACGCCGTCGGCAGGACGAGGGCGATCAACCCGGTGGCCACGAGGCCCGCGCCGAGCACGACGACGGGACGCACCGAATGGGCTCCGCCGGCGGTCACGGCCGCGCCGTACAAGAGCAGCCAGAGCGGAGCGATGACATGCGTGTGACCCGCGCGGACGACCGCCGCCGTGAGCGCGGCGCCCGCGACCAACGACGGCACGAACGCGAGGAGAAACCGGCGGCCGGCGTGGCTCCAGATCTCGGAGCCGATCGTGCGTCCCTTGTACGCCATGGCGGCCGTGCCGATGGGCGCGGCGATCGCCGCCGCGCACAGCCATACGGTGAGCCAGTGCACAACATCCTCCGGCGAGCCCGCGAGGAGCGCCGCCGCGATTCCGACACACCCCATCGCCATACCGCCGCGGCCCGGCACGGCCGTGAAGGTGGACGCACGCTCCATCGTGGAGCGAATGAACGCGAGATCGTCGGCCGCACCGATCTGCTCCGGTGGCGGCACGATGGACAGAGAGCGGCGGCGGGACGGGAACATGAAGCGAGTATCGGCCGGAGCGCAACGGTCGGTCAAGTACTTTGTTACGCAAAGTTATGCGTGCGCGCGGAGAAGGAGCTCCGTCGGGTCCGGCTGCAGGTACACCTGGTCGGCGAGATACCCAACGCCGAACAAGCGCACGTAGTGGCGCACGAGCGTGACCGGCACGACGAGCGGCACCAGCCCGCGCTTGTAGTCGTCGATGACGCCGAGCACATCACGTTTCGCGAGAGGATCGAGCTGGTTCTTGAAGAACCCTGCGAGATGCTGGAGCACGTTCACATGCCGCATGCGCGTGGCCGGGCGCGACAGAGCGGTCATGACGATCTCCGCGTATTCTGTCGCGACCTCTTCGCGCGAGCGGCCCTTCGCGTGCGCGACCACGCGGCCGGCCGCGGTGTATGCGCTCGGCTTGTGCGCCAGCAGCAGGAACTTCTCGCGGGAGTGGAATGCGACGAGCTGCGCGATCGTCCATCGCGGGGCGAAGAGATCGCGCACGCGCCGGAACGCGAAGATGCGGACGATGAAGTTCTCCCGCAGGGCGGGATCGTGCAGGCGGCCTTCCTCCTCGACGGGCAGCAACGGGTGACGCTCCAGGAGAGCGCGCGCAAAGAAGCCGACACCCTTCCGATCCGGGCTGCCGTTCTGATCGTAGACCTTTACGCGCTCCATGCCGCAACTCGGTGAGTCCTTCTTGAGGACGTATCCGACGAGGTTGAGCGCGGCGATGGTCCCGGCCCTGCGTTCGGAGTACGTGGCCGCCGTGTCGGTGTGATCGGTGCCGGAGCGGGTTCCGATGAGACGCACGGTCGCGCCGCGCCCCGCGCGCACGAGGCGCATCGACTCGCGCGGCGTCCCGAGTCCCATCTCCACCTCGGGACAGATGGGCACGAACGTGACGTGCGGACCGAGCAGGGACGTCAGCAACGAATCATGCTTGTGCCCGCCGTCGAACCGGACCTGCTGCCCCAGCAGGCAGGCAGACACGCCGATGCGGATCTCGGAGACCGCCGCATCGTCGTGCGCACTCATGGCTGTCCGCCCACACGTGCGATGTACGCGTTGACGTCGAACTTCCTGCGCATGCCCCGTTCGTTCATATACCGCACCGTACCGAAAATCGGTCTCTCCGGCCATGGCCGATCGTGCACGCCGCCCAGCGCCCACGCGATATTGGCGTATCCGTTAGGATCACGGCCGTCTAGCTCGTAGCGGTCGTTCCATCGCACGGCCCGCTCGTGCGCGACGGCCGCGGTCGGCGACCACTCGAGCAGGCGCTTGGCCCAGTACATTCGCACGTACCCGTGCATGAATCCGGTCCGCGTCATCTCGTGCTGCGCGGCGTTCCAGAGAGCGTCGTCGGTGCGGCCGTGTTCGAGCGTGTCGTCGTCGTACGATGCGAGGCGCCCGTCGGTCGCATGACGCGCGAGCGTCGCCTGCGCCCAGCGCGGATAACACGCTGCGCTGTCGTACGCGGCGTTCCGCGAGACGATGATCACCGCGAGTTCGCGCCGCACGATGAGCTGCTCGAGAAACGCGTCGCGACATGCGGGCGGCGCATGTGTCGCGAGC
>CAZEPH010000028.1:0-13972 GCA_964514075.1 uncultured bacterium
CCGTGGAATTGCGCCGTCTGATCAATACCAGCCTCACGAAGCGCACGCTCCCGGATTACCTCAAGCTGTTCGACATCACCCTGCGCGTGCTGCAAGAGCGCGAGGCGCTGCAGCGCGCGGCATACGAACTGGCCGCGGATTGCGCTGCGGAGGGCGTGCGGTACTGCGAGGTGCGCTACTGTCCGTTGCTCCACACGAAGCGCGGGCTCCAGGTCACCGACATCGTGGACGCGGTGTTGCTCGGGCTCCGCCGCGCGGAGCAGAAGCACGACATCAAGACCGGCGTGATCATCTGTGGCATGCGCAACATGTCACCCTCGTTCTCCGAGAAGCTCGCGGAGTTGACGGTGGCGTATCGTGGGCGCGGCGTGGTGGCGTTCGATCTGGCCGGCGCGGAGAAGGACTATCCCGCCAAGCACCACGAGCAGGCATACAAGATCATCCTGAACAACAACGTGAATTCCACCGTGCACGCCGGCGAAGCGTTCGGCCCGCCGTCCATCAAACACGCTCTGCACTATTGCGGCGCGCATCGCATCGGGCACGGCACGCGGCTGCGCGAGGATCGCGAGTTGCTCGACTACGTGAACGACCATCGGATTCCGCTGGAGATCTGCGTGACGTCGAACGTGCAGACCGGCGCAGTCGAGCGCCTGCGCGATCATCCCGTGCGCTTCTACTACGACTACGGTTTGCGAGTGACGCTCAACACGGACAACCGCCTCATGTCCGACACCACGAGCACCGACGAACTAGTGACCGTGTGCAAGCTGTTCGGATTCACCCCGGCGGAGGTGCGCAACCTCCTCATCAACGGGTTCAAGAGCTCTTTCCTGCCGTTGCACGAGAAAGTCGCACTCTTGCGACGGGTGATCGACGACATGGACAAGCAGCTCGCCTCGTACCGCACGACTTTCGATCCAACGCTCCCGCTCATGTAATTGACGACGGGCCCGGGAGCGGCGCTCTCGGGCCCGTACGTTCACGCTCCATGTGAGAACCACGCTCGACGCGCGGTCCGCTTTCCCTACCGAACGGTCAGCGCGATGCTCTTCTCCACGCGACGACCGCCCGCGGTGACCACGGCGGTCAACGTGCCGCTCCCGGCACGCAATCCCGTGATTGTCGCGGTGCGGCGGGTCCCATTGTCGAGGCGGGCAAGGTCTGCCGGTGCGACCGACCACGCGATCGTTCCGTCGGACGGGATCGCGCCGGACCGCACAGCGTTGACGACGGCCGACTTGCCGACCGCGAGTGTCACCGCCGGCGGTGAGATCACGAAGTCGAGGGACTGCTGCTGCACCGCGTCGCGCAAACCGATCGTGACGGTGGTGGCAGCACGTCCGAGCACCTTGCCGCGTTCGTTCCACACTTCGGCGATCACTGTTCCCGTTCCGACCACTGCCGCTGGCGTGAAGACACCCGCAGGCGTGATGTCACCGAGTTCGCTCGGAACGACGCGCCACTCCACGCGCGCGGTGGACGGGAGCGCGCGGCCCGCACGTGTGATGGTGAACGTCTGCGATTGATTCGGTGCAACGTGCGCGTCCTGTGGGATCATGCGCAGAGCCGCGGTCGAGGTCCGCTCGGCCACGCGCAGTGCGGCGACCGCCGTTCGGCTGCGCCCATCGGGGGTGGTCACGCGCGCGCGGACGATACCCGCGCCCGACTCTCCGCCGGCTGTGACGACGCCGTCGCCCGTTACGGAGGCAAGCGCGGGCGGCTCCACGGTCCACGCGATGGTCGATCCCGCCGGCACCGCGCGCGCGAACTGCACGGGCGCCGACTCCCCCGGCTGCAGCGACAATCGCGCAGGGGCGAGGCGTGCGAGGCCCTCGCTCGGTTTGTCGGCGTGTTCGCCGCCGCGGACGAAGAGTCGCGCTTGACCGAGGCGCGTTCCGGCGTCGGTGCGCTCGAGTGCCACGATGCGTCCCTCGCCGGCCGACGATCCCGCGGTGAAGTGGCCGCTCGCGTCGATCGCTCCGAGCGTCTCCGGGATCACACGCCACGTCACCGTCGCGAGTGCGCCATCCGCCTCGCGCGCGGAGAAGGTCACTCCTTCGCGCGGCGCGACGCGCGCGATCGAAGGGGTGAGCAAAAGACGACCCGCGCGCGGCCCGTTGGTGATGCGCACGAACGCGCGTCCAACGACGCGGCGCCCGTCGGCGACCGCGGTGGCCGTGACGAGCCCCTCGCTCGGGGTCGCGGAGGCGGTGAGCAGACCGTGCGGGGACATCGCCCCGAGAGACGCGGACGCAGACCACCGCACATCCGACGCGGGGACGGAGCTGCCGTCTTCCGAAAGAATCTGCGCGGTGAATTGCTGGACGCTCGACGGCGCGAGACGAGCCGGGTTGGGCTCAACGGACACGCGCGTCGCAGCGTGTGCGATCGGAGCTGCGAAGAGAACGCAGACCGCCATACACGCGACGAGAGGCGAGCGGCGCGGGCTAGGATTCGACGACATAGAACTCCCAACTCACCGTGCGCCGCGCGCCGGAAGCATCTGCGACGTCGATGTGTACCGTGTGCGTTCCGGCAGAAAGCCGAGCGCCTGGCGTGTAGACGACGAACTCCGGTGTCACGCGCGCGTCAGCGCTCACGTCGACGTCGTCGACGCGCATGGTCACGCGCGCACGATGCGGATCGATGGTCGCGCCGTCGAACGCGGCGACGACGTCGACGCCGTCGGAGGTGATCACGGAACGCGCATCAGGAGAAACTGCCGCCAGCGTGAGCGAAGCCAGTGTGGCGACGGGCTCCGCATCGGATGTGGGCGCCGGGAATGGAGCAGCAGGCTGTTCCACTCCCGATGTGTGGGTGGCAATCGCTGGCGGCAGAGTAGGAACAGAGGGCGGCTGCACCGTCTCAGCCACCTCGGGGGAAGAAGGGGCGACGCCCGACGGATCGTGTCGTGTCCCCACGACCTGCGCTGCCAAAAGGGCCAGCACGACCGCCACGACAGACACCGCGAGCGTCGCCACCGGTCGCGCAACCATCGACTGCCGAGCCCCATCCCACCACTCTGCCAGGCGATCGCCCAGCGAAAGCGAGGAAGGAAGCGTCTCCGGCAGAAGGGTGCGGTTCGGCTCTAGGGACGGAGACGCCAAGCGTTCGATCAGCGCTTGGCGAAAACCTGAGGGAACTTCCACGTCCGCCGATCGATCGGAGAGGGCGTCGCGTACGGCGGACCGAACGGCGAATGCGTGGGTGCATCGGGGACACGTCGCGATGTGCGCGCGCGCGGGGCCGCTCTGCTCAGTAGTGAGCGTTCCCGCAATCAACGCGTCGATGGTCGCGCGCGTCGCGCCGCACTTCGTCAGGTGCACGTTCCGATGATCCTCATGTGTTAGACGTCTCGGAGCAAGTCCGCTACGAGTCGCGACTCCAGCTTCGCATGGGCTCGCGAGAGCCGCGATTTCACAGTGCCGAGCGAACATCCGGAGACGTTCGCGATCTCTTCGTACGACATGTCCTCGTAGTAGCGGAGGATCACCGCCTCGCGGTAGGGCGAGGGAAGGTTATCCACCACCGACCGCACGAGTGCGGCCGTTTTCCCGTGTTCCACGGCGGCGTGGCCAGGCGCGTCGTGGGCCGGTTCGACCCCGCGTTCACGTAGGACCTCGAGGTCCGTCTCCCGCGATCGCCGCGTCGTCTTCCTGCGACCCCGCCGGGCACATTCGTTCAGAGTGATCCGGCACAGCCACGTATACGGCTGCGAGTCCCCTCGGAACGTATGGAACGCCCGATATGCCTGGAGGTACGCATCTTGGACGGCATCCATCGCCTCGTCCCGGTCGCCGAGGACTCGGTACGCGAGATTCACGAGACGCTTGTCGTACGCCAGGAGCGGTGCGAACGCAGGGTCGAGGTCGTTTGGGTTGTGCTCCCGGTCAGACATGTGACCTACGAGCACTCTGTCTGCCCCCCGAACGGTTCAGGACACGGATCGTGTCGCGGTCTCCTGTGTTGCCTTGGAGCCGCCCCGGCGCACCGATGTTCCCGCCGGTGCACAAGAGGCTCCGCCTAGAAGGATTCCACCCACCGCACGCGTAGGATCGACTGTGTAATGTCGCGTGTCTCGAAACTTCCATCGTCATCCGCCACCGCGATCGTCTTGTACGAAGGGGAATAGCTGAGTTCGAGCGAACTCCGTCCAGCCGGGGACCAGGTTATCGTTCCGGTCGGCGAGACGTCGTCGGTACTGATTCCCGCCGGATCCACCGGATCGACGGCGCCGAACGTGACGCCGCCGTCCACGGAGAAGTGTGGCCCAAAGGCGTGTCGAGCCGAGGCAGCCCCCGACCAACTGGAAGACGTAGGGCTCGTACCGTACGTCACATCGCCGCTCACGCGGGTGCGTTGCGTGGCCCACGTGGCTCGTGCCCCCCGATAGGTGGTTCGATCCACCGCACCGAACGTCGCCGTCACCCCGCTTCCTCGGCTAGAGTACCACGAGAGCGAGACGTCGGTTTGATGCGTCCATGCAAGCGGGGTGAGAAACGTGGAGTCGATTCGTGCGAGGCGATACGTGGCCGTTCCCGATAGCCCGACGGCCCGTCCGACGGTGGTCGCGCCGAATCCTTCTCGGCGGCCCGCCTGCACGTAGGGCGCACCGAGCGCGGCGTACCCAAGAGGCACCAGCATGCCGCGCGCGGTCCATCGCACCATCGGCGACGAACCAGTCGCCTCGGCGTGCGAGGCGATGTGCGTCGCGGCTGCATGTGCTCCCTCACGCTCTTCCACACGGGAAATGGCTGCATGTGAACGGACCTGGGCGCGATCATCGCCCAGCACGAAGCCCGGGGCGATCGTCCAGCCGCGACGCGGAGTCGTACCCCCTGGCAACGCTCCGCCTTCACTGCCGAGGACGGCGATGCACGTGGCGCGCGCGCGGGTGGCGCCGAGGCTCGCGGACACAGCGCCGAGAACGGTGCCGAATCGCAGAACGGCGGAATCGCGTTCGACGTACAGCGCGAATGCATCAACCGCGCGCGTCGCGCGTCCGGAGGACAGGCGCGCCCCCCATGCGGTTGGTCCGGACAGTGCGATGTCGGAGACGAAAGGCGTGAGCGTTCCCAATTCCCAGGTGGCGCGAGGGCCCACTCCGAGCAGGGCGCCCGTCGTTCGCGGTGTGAATCCCGGCGACGACGTAATCCACGCGGACACGTCGGTCTCACCGGTGCGCGCGGACACGTCCGCGTCCAGCAGGACGTGCTGTCCGGGCGTCTCCTGAAAATACGACCGGACACCGGGCGGCTCATGTCCCCCAGATGCCGTCTCCCACCCCGCAGAGACGCGGCCCGTGACCGGTGTCTCCTCCCGCGTTGGTTGATCCCCGACGGTGAACCACCACGTGCGCTGCCGCGAAGAGCCGCCCTCGGTGAGGGTAATGCGAACCTCGTGTCGTCCCGGTCGCAAGTCTTCGGTCGGGACGGCGGAGACGTAATCGCTCCCGACCGAGGCGGAGCGCAGCGGGACGCCGTCAAGTGAGAGAACGACCACGTCCACGTCCGAGCGGGGTGGATCGAATACCGCGGCTATCTGGGGGCGCGGCTCCACGTCGGCTTCACCACTCTCGGGGGTCAGCACGAGAATGCGCGGATCGTCTTCCACGACACGGACGCGCAAGGGATGCGCGTCGGGAGCGGCCTCTGGTAGCGTCAGCGTCGAGCCGGTCCGCGTCTCCGCGCGAACGTAGAACTCGACGAACGGCGCGCGGACGAACGCCCCCGGAATCTGCGTCGTGAATCCGTCGCCCTGTTTGCGCGCGGGAATGCTCGTGTACGCAGAGCCGGTCGTGCCGCGCACGAGGACCGTGACGCGCACGAGCCGGGCGCCGCCGGCGGCATGGGTCTCGATCGCAAAAGCCTCATCCGCGGAAACGGTCGACGGTCCGAGAACTTCGAGCTCGGCGGAGCGAATCGCCTGCACGTTTGGCGGCGTCGCCGAACGGGCATCGCGTGGTGTGATGGCAGTCCACACCGCGAGCACTGTCAGTACTAGAACGAGAGGCCGGATAGCGAAGTCCTCTCCTGACGCACAACCCGGAGGTGCAATGCACTCGTCTCCGATCGAGCACGGATGGTAGAGGTGGCAGCTTCGAGCGGTCAAGGAACCACGTCCGACGATTTCCCCACGACCCCCGTGAGTTGTACGCGTTGCGGACCAGGCCCCGTCAGGTCGATGCCCTTCGCGTATGAGTATCGCGGCGCGACGCTCGCCGCACAGAGATGCGGTCGGTGTGCGTTGGTTTTCCTTGGCCGCCAACCGACCCCCACCGCTCTGGAGCGGTTGTACTCTGCCGCGTATTTCACCGAGGACTACCGGTGCGGGCACGCCGACCGATGCGCGTTTGACGGGGACCTCGCACAGCGCGGAGACGACACTCTGTTCGCACAGATCGCCCGACACATGGAGGGAAGGCGCCTCGTCGAATTGGGCCCAGCAGGTGGCGACTTCCTCGTGGCGGCGCGTACGCGAGGCTACGATGTCACGGGTGTAGAACTCTCGGCCGCGGCCGCCGCCGCCGCCCGTGCGCGTTTCGGCCTCGACGTGCGCGCGGGGACGCTTTCAGATGCGGGACTTTCCCCGCAGAGCGTCGACATCGTGTACATGGGGGACGTGCTGGAACACGTTCCGAATCCCCTGGAGACGCTCCGGGACGCCCATCGACTCCTGCGTGCGAACGGGCTCCTGGTCGTTGCAGGGCCGACGACGATCAACTCGCTCGCACGCCGTGCGGGACTCGCCTGGTACCGCGCGCGGCGGAAAACGAAGGTGCTGACGTCGCCGCCGTATCATCTCTGGGAGTTCACACCGTCCACCCTTCGCGCGTTGGTCGAGTGCGCTGGGTTTGGCGTACGCGACACACTTGTCGACAAGATCCCCCCGACGATGCGCGTGGGCGACGCGCGCGGGTGGGAAAGGTACGCGCAGTGGATCGCAGATGCGGTGAACGTGTGGGTGACGCGCGTGAGCCGGCGGTGTGGGGACCGGTGCATCCTGTTCGCGCGAAAGACGACCGGGTAACGAGAGAACGGCCCGGGGCGCATGCCGCCCGCGGGCCGGAACGGTTGCGCGCGGCTACGTTCGTCGTCGGGCGCGGCTGGCAGGCGCCCGCCTTCGGGTCCGCACCGGAGCGTCGTCCTCTTCGTCATCCAGATCGTACGCTCGCGCCGTCGCACGCGTGCCGCGCGCGAGAGTCGCCATGTGAATCTCGTCGAGGTGTTTGTTCTTCAAGTACTGCCGAATCGCTTCACGAACCAGCTCGCTGTAGGTGCGGCTTTCTTCCTCCGCCGTGCGCTCCAGTTCCTTGAGGAGCTTGGGGGGAATGGAGAAAGACCGAACGACTGTCTTACGCAACGGAACCTCCTCCTGGTAATCGCCGGGTGACGTCGGCGGGGGCACGCGTCATTTGTTAGTACATGCAGGAGTGAGGGTCAAGCGAAAGCAAACGAACTCTCATTTCGAATGAGAATGAACCACATGTTTCGTGCGTTCGACAGTCAGGCGACGACCCCCGCCGTACGAAGAGTCAATATCTCATCCGTGGTGAATTGACACAGACTCGACAATAATTCGTCTGTATCCTGCCCCATGAGTGGCGGTGGAAGCCGAATTGTCCCCGGCGTGTCCGATAAATGAACTGACACACCCGGAAGAAAAATATCGCCCGCCGTGGGGTGGGAAATTCGCGCAATGGATTCTCGTGCGACGACCTGTGGATCCGCCAACGCGGCCACGACATCGTGAACGGGCCCGCACGGGACGTCGGCTTCCGCCATGAGTGCGACCCACTCGTGCGTGGGGCGCCGCCGAAAAATGTCGCGCAGGGCACGGGTGATGTCCGTGCGGTGCGCGATGCGCCCGGCGTTCGTCGCGTATCGGACATCCGCCGCCCAGTCCTCCCGTGCGAGTGCCGCACACATACGACGCCACATCGCGTCCGTTCCGACCCCCAGCGTCATGTATCCGTCCGCCGTTTCGAACACGTCGTATGGAACGACGCTGGGGTGGGCGTTGCCGAGCCGCTTCGGAGAGACACCCGTCGCAGCGCAGGCTGTGAGGTGGTAGGCGAGCATCGCGATTTGGCCGTCCAGCAGCGACACGTCCACGTGTTGCCCGTCGCCGCTTCGGTCGCGTGCGATCAGCGCCAACAGAATCCCCTGGACCGCGAGCCATCCGGCGGCCAAATCTGCCTGGCTCGTGCCGAGCTTGTATGGCGGTCCGTCGACCGGCCCGGTCAGGCTCATCACCCCCCCCTCCCCTTGCGCGATGAGGTCGAACCCCGGGTCGTGCGCGCGCGGACCCGTGTGTCCATACCCGGAGATCGATGCGTAGATGAGTCGGGGATAGCGCTCGTGCAGGGATGCATAGTCGAGATCCCATTTCGCCAATGTGCCGGGGCGAAAGTTCTCCACGATGACGTCGGCGCGCGCGAGCATCCGGTGCAGGATCTCTCGTCCGGTCTGCGCCCGCAGGTCGAGAACGAGGCTCTCTTTGTTGCGATTGATGCTCAGATAGTAGGTGGACTCCCCGCCGACGAACGGCGGACCCCACCGACGCGTTTCGTCTCCGCCCGGCGGCTCGACCTTGATGACACGCGCACCCATGTCACCGAGTTGCATGGTGCAAAACGGCCCCGCAAGAATGCGCGAGAGGTCGACGACCAGCACTCCATCTAGCGGCGCCGGCACTACGGTGCGGCCTCCCACTCGCGGGAGACCGCCCCGGCGGGCGCACGCTGCGCCAGAATCGTGTGCAGGACGAACGCCACGGCAAACCCGACGAACCACGCGTAGTGAAAGAGGACGTGCAAACGCGGGTACACGAGTCCCAAAAACGCAACCACACAGCCGGATCCAAGAGCAATGAGTGCGCGAATGTTGTAGCCGGCGGTGAACTCATATACATCGCCGCGCATGTACAATGCCCAGACGCTGAGTTGTTGGCGCCGCACGACGAAATAGTCCGCGATCAGCACGCCGGCGATCGGGCCGAGGAAACCGCTATATCCAATCAGCCAATCAAAAATATATACGTGCGAACTGGAGAGAAGCTTCCACGGCATGATGGCAATGCCGATGAGCGCGGTAACGATCCCTCCGGTGCGATAGCTCACGAGGCGCGGGGCGAGGTTCGAAAAGTCGTTGGCGGGTGAGACAACGTTCGCCGCGATGTTCGTGGTCAGCGTGGCGACCGCCAGAGCGAACACGGACAGGGCAATGACGAGCGGACTCGAGAACCGTCCGAGGAGATCGACCGGATTCCACAGCGCCTGCCCGTAGATCACGATCGTGGCCGACGTCACGGCGATCCCGATGAAGGCGTATAACGCCATGGTCGTCGGAAGACCGAGAGCTTGCCCGACGGCTTGGTCACGCTGACTGCGCGCATACCGTGTGAAATCTGGAATGTTGAGCGCGAGTGTCGCCCAGTATCCGACCATGGCGGTGAGCGACGGCACGAAGAACGCCAGGAACTCCGCGGTGGACTGAAAGCGTGCCGGACGGGAGAAGATGGGACCGAATCCGCCCGCTTCGCGGAGCGCCCAACCCAAGAGCGCCACACCCACGACGATCAAGAACGGCGCCCCCCACGCTTCGAGAACGCGAATCGACTCCGTGCCGCGCACGATGAAGTAGACATTGGCCAGCCAAAAGAGCGCGAAGCTCGTCCACGGTGCGATCGCCATGTCTCTCCAGGCCGGCCACACCACGCCGATCAACGTGTCGATCGCCTGCCCGCCCAGCCAGGTTTGAATGCCAAACCATCCGCATGCCACCACCGCACGCATCAACGCGACGATGTTCGATCCGCGGACGCCAAAGGACGCGCGGGCCAGCACGGGGAAGGGAATGCCGTACTTCGCACCACTGTGCGCGTTGAGGATCATTGGCACGAGCACGATCAGGTTGCCGAGGAGGATCGTGCCCAGCGCCTGCCACCAGTTCATCCCGCCATCGATCAAGCTGGCGCCAAGCATATACGTGGGGATACAGACGGACATACCGACCCACAACGTCGTGAAGTTGTATGTCGTCCAGGTGCGTCGTTCGCGCGGAACGGGCGCCAGATCGTCGTTGAAGTGCGGACTGCGCGCGACCTGCGGGGGAACGTCTCCGGCGTGCGCCATTGCCTCCTCCGGCGGTTACGGGATCATTCGCGTGGTGAATTCCAAATGGGGATACGTGACGAACGGCGGGCGTGCATACGCGAGGGTCTCGGCCACCATGCTAAAAGAACTGTCGACGGGCAACGGAGCGCCGTTCCGATCTCGCAGATCCCACGATTGCTCGGCAATCGCGAGCGAATCGCCCGGCGCGACCGTTTCTTGGCCGACGCCGCCGAACGTCTGTCCGTCGGACCACCGCCACACGGTTTGGCCGGTCGAGTCGCTGACAGCGAAGTCGTACCGCTGGCCGCTGTAGCTGAATGTGATGGCTCGAGTGGAGACGTTGCGAATGACGACCGTCATCTGCGCGGACTCGCCGGGGCGGTACCGCGTGCGGTCGAGGCGGAGTTCCACTTCGAACCCTTGGCTTTGCGAAACGAACTGCTGACTCGAGAAATCCGTGGTCAAAACCGGTGTGCCGGCCGGCGGCTGCGTGGTGTCGTCGCACCCCGCGGCCAGAACGGCGAGCAGGAGCAGGGGGATCCGGCGAATGAATGTGTGCCGGGTCATTAGTAGATGAGTGACTCCCTCTTGGTTCCGGTGTAATCGACGTACACCGTCTTGAGTTCGGTGAAGAACTCGATTGCGGTGCGCCCTTGTTCACGCGGGCCGACACCCGTGTCCTTGATGCCGCCAAACGGCAACTGCGCTTCTCCGCCGACGGTGGGCGAGTTGACGTGCGTGATTCCCGTTTCGATGCGATCGAGGAACGTAAACACGCGCGCCACGTCGTTGGAGTAGATACTGCTCGAGAGACCGTAGGCCACGTCGTTCGCCACCGCAATCGCTTCGTCGAGATCGCGCACGCGCATCACGCAGAGAATCGGGCCGAAGACCTCGTCGCGCGCGATGCTCATGGAAGGGACGATGTGGTCCAAAACCGTCGGCGCGGCGAAGTACCCGTGAGCGTACTCGCCGTCCGCGAGCCGCGCGCCTCCCGTGACGGCGCGGAGGCCGTCCGCACGCACGCGGTCCAGCGCCTCCGTGACGACCGCGAACTGTGCGGCATCGACACTCGGTCCCATGGTGACACCGGGTGCGAGTGGGTCGCCGACGACGATCGCACGAGTCTTCTCGGCGACCCGGCGCACGAAGTCGTCTGCGACGTTCTCGAACACGATCGCGCGCGACGTCGCCGTGCAGCGCTGCCCGGTGGATCCGAACGCTCCCTGCACCGCGCTCGTCGCGGCCAGTTCGATGTCGGCGTCGTCGCACACGACGAGCGGGTTCTTCCCGCCCATCTCGCACTGCACTTTGAGCAAGCGCGTTGCGCCGCGCGCGTAAATGCCCGCGCCGACCTCCGTGGAACCGGTGAAGCTCACTCCGCGCACCGCCGGGTGGTCCACGATCGCGGTGCCGACCGTGTTCCCCCCACCGTATACCATGTTGATGACGCCGGCCGGAAAGCCCGCGTCGGCGAACACCTGCATGATCTCCGCGGAGGTCCACGGCGTGAGCGTCGCCGGCTTCCACACCACGGTGTTCCCCGCGACGAGCGCCGGCGCGGCCTTCCAGACGGGAATGGCGGCAGGGAAATTCCACGGCGTAATGAGACCGACCACGCCCAGCGGGTGACGTGTCGTGTAGCAGAACGTGCGGCGCATCTCGCTCGGCGTGGTTTCCCCCGACAGCCGCCGTCCCTCGCCGCCGATGAACTCGAGCACATTGATCGTCTTCTGCACCTCACCGCGCGCTTCCGCGAGCGTCTTCCCCTCTTCCATGCTCAGGATCGTCGCGATGCGATCCGCGCGCTCGCGCAGCAACTCCCAGGCGCGGAGGAGAAGCTGGCCGCGCGTCGGCGCCGGCGTGTCGCGCCATGCGGGAAACGCTGCGCGCGCCGCCTCCACCGCGTCCGTTGCTTCGCTCGCGGAGGAGAGGACGACGTGCCCATAGGTCACGCGCGTATCTGCCGGATTCACATTCGGCGCATGCGACGTCGACCGCGACGCCACCCACTCGCCGCCTACGTAGTTCCGAAAGTACTCCGGCGCTGCCGGCCGGCCCGCGCGTTCTGCGGGTGCGGCCGTTTCCACGTGCGAACTCACGAGTCCTCCTACACGGAAATAGCCGCGAGCGATTGGTCGAACACGCGCGCGGCTTCTTCGACATCGGCTGTGGGTATCGTGAGCGGCGGCGTAATGCGTACGACGTTGTTGAACAAGCCGCCCTTTCCGATCAATAGCCCGCGCTTCTTCGTTTCCTCGAAGAAGCGCCCGAGAACGTCCGGCGCGGGCTCCTTCGTCCGGCGATCCTTCACGAACTCGATCGCTTGCATGAGTCCGAGACCGCGTACCTCCCCGATCACCGGGTACTTCTGCGCCAGCGCATCGAGCTTCGCTCGGAGGAGCGCGCCTGCGCGCTCCACGTGCGCGGTGATGTTCTCCGACTCCATCACGTCGAGTGTGGCATGCGCGGCCGCCATCGTGACCGGATTGCCGCCGAACGTGGAAATGGTCAGGTGCCTCGCCGCGTCTGCGAGATCCGCGCGCGCCACGGTTGCACCGATCGGGGTGCCGTTCGCGAGTCCCTTGGCGAACGTCATGATGTCCGGCGTGACGCCCCAGTGCTGGATGCCGAACTCGTGACGTCCCGTTCGTCCCCATCCGGTCTGCACCTCGTCGTCAATGATCACGCCGCCGTAGCGGCGCGCGATGTCGGTCAGAACGGGGAAGTACTCCTTTGGCGGCGTGATGAAGCCGCCCACGCCCTGAATCGGTTCGAACAGGAGCGCGGCAATCTCGCCGGACGTCTCCGTCTGGATCTTTGCTTCGAGGTCGCGCGCGCACCGGACGTCGCAACTGGGATACTCCAGTCCGAAGGGGCAGCGGTAACAATACGCGTTGACCGTGTGCTTGACCGACGCGATCTGCGTGGCGCCCCCGCGCCACGGCGCCTGCGCGGTCAGCGCGCGCGAGAGTGCGCTTCGGCCGCTGTATCCGTGCCGCAGGGCGATCACTTCCTGCCGCCCCGTGGCGAGCTGCGCGAGATGCACCGCGGTTTCGTCCGCCTCCGTGCCGCTATTCGTGAAATACGTGCGCGGCGGCCGCCCGTCCGGACGCTCGATCGGGACCATCTGCGCGAGGCGCTCGGCGAGCGTCACGATGCCTTCCGTCGGGTACAGCGTGGAGACGTGCGACATCTTCCCGATCTGCTCGCGCACCGCGGCCACGACATGCGGGTGCGCGTGCCCCACGCTGACGGTCAGAATTCCGCCGAAGAAATCGAGATACTTGTTTCCGTCGACGTCCCAGACGTACTGCCCGTCACCGTGATCGAGCGCGAGCGGCTCCGCGTAGTAGTTGCTGACGTTCGGGAAGAGGAAGGTCTTGTGCTTCTCGATGATTTCGCTGCGAGACAGCGGGCGGCGGGTTCCGGCGACCGGCGTCGGGGGCGTGGACGACATGCGTGAGTCCTCGTGTGACGGTTGTCGAGACGGGACAAGAGTGGAGGCGAGTATATCCCTCGCGGAGCGGCGTGCCAACTTGACACCGCCTCGACGCGCTCCGGATAGTGCGTCAATGACGCCCGCCCGTCCCGCCAATCGCCTCGCACGAGAAAAGAGCCCGTATCTCCGGCAGCACGCGCACAACCCGGTTGAGTGGTATCCGTGGGGCGAGGAGGCATTTGCCGCAGCGCGCGCGGCCGACAAGCCGATCTTCCTCTCGATCGGCTACTCCACGTGCTATTGGTGCCACGTCATGGAGAAGGAGTCGTTCGAGAGCGATGCCATCGCCGCGCTCCTCAACGCCTCATTCATCGCCGTCAAGGTCGACCGCGAGGAGCGGCCCGACGTCG
>CAZEPH010000029.1:0-13531 GCA_964514075.1 uncultured bacterium
CGTCCTCGTTTGCTCTCCCCGAGCGTCACTCCGGTGTGGGTTCGGAGTTCATTCCTCTGAGCGCGGTGGCCGACATTCGCGTCGAGGACAGCGTCAACCAGATCGCTCGCGAAAACGGGAAGCGCCGCGTCGTCGTGCAACTCAACGTGCGCGGGCGCGACCTCGGGTCGTTCGTCGCCGACGCGCGCGCGCGCATCGAACGCGACGTCCGCGTGCCGCACGGACAGTGGCTGGCGTGGGGCGGGCAGTTCGAGAACCTGATCGCGGCACGGACGCGATTGGGACTCGTCGTTCCCGCGGTTCTCGCCTTCATCATCGTGTTGCTGTTCGCGGCATTCGGCAGCATGCGCGACGCGCTGCTGATCTTCAGTGGTGTCCCGATGGCGCTCACCGGCGGTGTGATCGCGCTGCTGGTGCGCGGGCTCCCGCTCTCGATCACGGCGGGCATCGGGTTCATCGCGCTGTCGGGTGTGGCCGTGCTGAACGGCATCGTCATGCTCTCGTTCATCCGATCGTTGCGCGAGGCGGGTGCGTCACTCGACGACGCGATCCGCCGCGGGTGCGCGTCGCGGGTGCGCCCTGTGCTCATGACAGCGCTCGTCGCGTCGTTCGGCTTCATTCCCATGGCGCTCGCGACGGGCACAGGAGCGGAGGTGCAGCGACCGCTCGCCACGGTCGTCATCGGCGGAATCCTCTCGTCCACCGCCCTCACGTTGCTCGTCTTGCCCGCGCTCTATCGGCTGGTGCAGAAACCCGCGGATTAGCGGCGCCAGCCGGCGCCGCGTCCCGTCCACGTCTGCTTGTCGAGTGGAATGTGCGAGGCGTCGCTGTACAGAACGAGGCGCGTCGAGCCGTCGGCGCGCACGGCGATCACCGTCAGCGAACCGTTCGCGATGTCCATGCGCGTCCAATGCGTGGTGTCCACGCCGAGCGCGCGCGTGACGCACCAGCGGATGACGTTGCCGTGGCAGACGAGGACGTCGTGCTCGTCGCCCGGCGTCACCAGAGGTTGCATGTACCGCGCCCATGCGGCAGTGCGTTGCGAATCGCAGAGCGCCACCTCCGCGGGTGTGGTGTCGCGCATGTAATCGGCTCGGTCTGACGACGGCGTGCACTCATGCAGGAGCGAGTCGATCGCCGGCGGGAGGCGCAGAGCACCGGCGATCGCGTTCGCGGTTTCGCGCGCGCGCGTGAAGTCACTCGTCACGAGGCGCGCGATGCGCACGGGCAGCGCGGCCAGGCGCGCGCCGGTGAGCTGCGCTTGCTCGCGGCCGAGCGCGTTGAGCCCGTTCGCGACGCGATCGTCCAACGAGTCGACGCGGTCGTACATGCCGTGGCGGATCAAGTACACGTAGCGCGTGCCGGGCTGGTCGGCGGCGCGCGCCGTCAACGGGCTCGCAGCCAGAAGCACGAGCGTTGCGGCGAGGGCGCCGCGGCGGAGTTTGGTCATGCGGCGGAGTCTACCACTGTCGCCCTGCCCGCCGGTGAGGGGCGCAACGCATCGCATTCTCATGCGAGGTGACGCTGCGCCCCCTGGCTACCATCATCGGGTCCCCTTGCACCACCCACAAGAAGGAGACTGACCGATGCGCCGTCTAGCAGTAACCCTCGCCGCCTGTGCCCTGTCTGCGGTCGCCGCGCATGCAGCGCCTCCCGGGCCGGACTGGTCGATGAACGCAACGATCATCGAAGCGTGCAGCTGTCCGATGTTCTGCCAGTGCTATTTCGACACGAAGCCTGCCGCCCACCCGGACATGTCCATGTCGGGGGGCGAGCACGACATGCACAACCACGGAGGCGGCGCGAAGCACTTTTGCCGCTTCAACAACGCCTATCGCGTCAACGCCGGACGCTTCGGCGCGACGAAACTGGATGGCGTGAAGTTTTGGGCGGCCGGCGATCTCGGCGGCGACTTCTCCACCGGCATGATGGATTGGATCGTCATCCACTTCGATCCGTCCGTCACGAAGGCGCAGCGCGACGGCGTCGCGGAGATCATGTCGCGCGTCTACCCCGTGAAGTGGGGTTCCATGTCGATCGGAGACGACGCGCCGATCGTGTGGGAGAAGACCGCCGGCGGCGCACACGCCACGCTTGGCGGCGGCAAGCTGGCGGAAGTCGCGCTTCTGCAGCCAGGCGGCCGCATGTCCAAGGCCAAGCCGATGGTTATCGAGAACCTGCAGTACTGGGGCGCGCCGCGCAACGACGGCTTCGTGTTGATGGGACCGAACGAGGTCGAGGCCTACCGCATCGGCGACAAAGCGTTCGAGTTCAAGGGCACGAACGGTTTCATGATCACGTTCGATATCTCATCGGCGGACGTCGCTCCCGCCACGCATTAGCGGCCCCGCGGCGCGGCGCCACCCCCCGGCTCCGCGCCGCTGCGTTTCACAAGATCGCGGAGCACGTCGTCGGGCACCTGGATCGCGATCACCCGACCCCGCGCGCACTCCGTTCCGCCGGCGAGAACGCGCGCGCTGACGGTCACCTTGCGACCCTTCACTTCCTCGATGCGCGCGCGGCACTCCAACTCCACTCCGAGCGGAGTGGGCACGAGGTATTCCACGTGCAGCGTGCCGGTGAGGAATCGTAAGGGCGGATCCGTGTCCATCGCGCGGCCCTCGGCGCGATACGCGGCGGCGGACGCGGTGCCCGTGCCGTGGCAATCGATGAGCGACGCGATCAGGCCGCCATACACGAAGCCGGGGATTGCCGTCTGTTCGGCGCGCGGCGTGAGACGGGCCACGGTGTCGTCGCTCGCGTCGTCGGCCCAGTAGCTTTGCACGCGCAGACCGTACGGGTTGAGACGCCCGCACCCGTAGCAGTGCGCGAGGTGATCGGGGTAGTAATCCTGAAACGCGTGCGTCACGCTGCCGTGCGCTTCTGACACCACGCGTACAACGCATCGTACATCGGCCATTGCAGCGCGAGCTTCGTGTGGTCGTCGGTTCCGTGCACGTAGGCGAATCCGTGAGCGATGGCCGCGAGCCCGGCGCCCTCGGGAGCGGTCGCGAGGTCCTCTTCCACGTCGGCCGCGTGCACGATGCGCGCCAGCATCGACATCGCCGGATCACTCGTCAGGCCGTGTTTCTCGGCGATGCTCTCGAACGAGCATCGACCCGCGACGTGCCCGAGTTCGACGCCCGGCATGTCATACGGCACGGCGCCGTCGCGCGCGGCGATCGACATCACCTGCTCCGCCGGCACGAACAGGAACTCCGCGTCCGGATCGATGAAGCGACGGATCAACCACGGGCAGGCGACCCGGTCCACCTTCGCATTCTGCTTCGTGATCCACTTCATGGAACGACCCTCCGGGATGATGCGGCGAGGAGCGGAGCGTAGCACAGGCAGGCGGGGAAACAGAAATGCGCCGCCATCGTGTGTATCCGCCGCGCGAGTGTTGCCTCGCGCTCACACAAATGGCGGCGCGGAACGGGGCGTAACGGGTGCTACGTCACGGCCTCCGTCGTGCGGGAGCCGATCCCGCACTTCTCGAAGAACGCATTCAGCTTGTCGCGTTCCCCGGGTAGATCGTGGTGCTCGATGCGCGTGATGAGTCCGCGCGCGTCGACGTGGAACGTCTGCTCGCACCGGTGCTCGAACGACTCGCTGCCCTTGGCGATGCGGTCGAGGAACATGATCGACGCGCTGTGTTCGTCGGCGCGGGCGAGCGTACTGTTGTATTCCACCGTGTCCAGATGCGTCCGCGCCCACTCCGAGTTGCGTGCGTACGAGTCGAGGATCGGCTGGATACCGAAGATCACGCCGTCGCCTGTCGCGTACGCACATTCCGGCGCGAGGATCTTCGCGGCGGCGTTGTAGTCGTCGCGGTCCAGCGCGCGTGCAAACGATGCCGCCACCTGCGCGGCAGCCTCGGATTGCGCATCCGCCCACGCCGGCATGGCATTCATGAAGTGTGCGGCGCGCAGCGTCGCCGTGTCCTCGCTCACGTCCGGTTGCCACGAACGGAACCATGAAGCGATGCGCTCGTGTGCGCGCGTGCGGTCGATCAACTGTCCGCTGCCGTCGGAGCAATGCACGCACAACGTCTCCGAGACGCCGCGAAACTGTGGCTGATCGAGTGGAGCAGTGCAGGAATGACAGAAACGTGGTGCAGCCATTGCTCCCTCCTTTCCCTGGGTGCTTCATGATGCATGCGGCGGGCGGGAGCAGGAAGGTCCCTCGGGACTACCGGAGGGGGCTTCTCTGGGTGCAGCGCGTCACGGGAAGTACTCGCGCCAGCGCGCGTCGACACGGCGCTCGATGTCGGGCGTCATGACGAGCGGCGGCTGGTAGCCCGGCTTCCACGTCGCGTCGATGCCGAGGATGCCGTCGTGCTGTGCCGTCGCTCCCGCGAGGGTGGTCCGCGAAAAGAGCACGTCGCGCGCGGCGTCGAAGCGCGTCGTGATTCCCCAGATCAACTCGGTTCGGTCGTCGAGGTTCACGTCATCGCTCACGATCGCGACGAGCGGCACGGCGTCGGGCGGGAGCGCGGCGAGAAGGGCCTCGAGCACGGCGCGTCCGTCGCGCGGCGCTTGCACCACCAGCAGCGCATCCTCGACGAGGCGTGCACGTGTGATCTGGGGTGCGTGCACGCGCAACGCGTCGAGCGAGAGAGCGCCCGCATTCGGCGGCGCCGCCCACATGTCGCGCCGCGTCTCGTCGCGCGCCACGGCGTCGATCACGAGCTTCGATCCACGATGCATGCGATACGACGTGAAGTCGAGCGTGTCGAGCGCCGTCTCGCCGAGAATGTGCACGTCCTCGCGTGGATCGGCGTGCGCGCGGATTGCGCGAAGGAGCGCGCACGGATCGCGCGGATCCACGTCGGGACCCACGAGCACGATCACCTTCGAAAGAGAGAGTTGCCCCTGACCCAACACGCCGAACGCGGCCTTGAGCGCCTCGCGCGGATACCGTTCGTGCACCTGCACGCCGAGCAGGTTGTGGAACCCGGCTTGGTAATACGCCCACACGGAGCGAATGGTGTGATGCAGGAGCGGGAGCATCGGCCCCGTGACCTCCTGCACCGCGTCCCCGAGCACTTGATCTTCCTGCGGCGGCTTGCCCACGACGGTTGCGTGATAGATGGGATCGCGCCGGTGCAGCACGCGATCGACGCGGAACACGGGAAAGTCCGACGCCGCCGAGTAGTGCCCGAAGTGATCGCCGAACGGACCTTCGCGCCGGCGCTCGTGCACCGGCACCGAGCCGACAAGCACGATCTCCGCCGTCGCCGGCACGGGAAGTTGTGCAGGGCCGACGTGCGTCACGCCGAGCGGGCGTCCGCGGAGGAATCCACTGAACGCGAACTCGCTCATGCCTTCGGGCAACGGCGCGATCGCCGAGAGAAGCATCGCGGGATCGGAGCCGATCGACACGGCGACCGGCAGCGATTCATGTCCGAGCTCCATGGCTTCCGCGAGATGCCCGCCGCCGCCGCGTTCGATTTGGATGTGCATGCCCGTGAGATCGCGCGCAAACACCTGCATGCGATACACGCCCACGTTGATCGAGCCGGAGCGCGGCCCGCGCGTGATCACCTGGCCATACGTGATGAAGCGGCCGCCGTCTTCCGGCCAGCACGTAATGATCGGGAGTGCGTCCAGGTTCGGTGCGTCTTGGATGTCGCACACCGGCGGGCGCCACGCGGAGTACGTGAACATGGAGAGCACGCGCGGTGCCAGAGAGCGTGCGGTCCAGGCGCCGCGCACGATGTTCGACGGCGAGGGCGGCATCATGCTCGCGGCGGCCGCGTGGAGGCGCGCGCCCAACTCCACGGGTTCGACGCCGATCGCGCGTGTGACGCGCGCGGGCGTGGAGAAGAGATTCATCAGGAGCGGAGCGCGCGCGCCGCGCACGTTCTCGAAGAGCAGCGCCGGGCCCCCCTCGCGCTTGCGGCGGATGGCGATGGTGGGAGCTTCCAGCGCGGGGTCCACCTCGGCGCGCACGCGCACGAGTTCGCCGGACGCTTCGAGGTCGGTCAGGAATTCGCGCAGGGACGTATACGGAAACGGCACCGCGGCATGATGCGCACCGCGGTGCCGAGAATCAAGTGTCCGGCGAGGCTACCGCCGCTGGACACTGCGACCCGGCGGGAGGAAGTCCTCCGCGGGATCGGGGAGCGTCTTCTCCGCCGCCTCGAGCGCGTTCGTCAGTGCTTCCCGGCGATCGGCGTCCGTGACGCCGTCCAGCAACTTCTTGATCGCCGCGACATGTGCCACCTTCAGCGCCTCACTCGCCGAACACGCGACGTTCGGCTGGACGCCCACGCCCTCCCAGTTCGTCTTGGTCACGGGGTTGATCGCACGCCCCGTGGCGACGAAGGCCATGTAGTGGTCGCTCAGCCGCACGAACTCTCCCGGATGCGCTCCCCCGCCGCTGGTCTCCCCGACGATCGTCCCGAGCGTGTGCGTTTGCACGTCGTACGCGAACTCTTCGGCCGCGGAGAAGGTGCGCGCGCTGGTCAGCACGTACACCGGCTTGTCCCGGTAGCGCGAACCCGGCACGTAGGACGCGGTCCAGAACTGCACCGTGTCGTTTGTCGCCCGTTGGTAGAAGTCGTTGATGTGAAGGCGATCGTCGTCGCTCGTCAGGTACGTGAGGAGCGTTTGAATCATCGCCGGGCTCCCGCCGCCGTTGCGGCGGAGGTCCACGATCAGCGCATCGGTGTTCGCCAAGAACTGCATCGCGACGACGGCGGTGTTCTGCGCGGCGGGATCGCCGGAGAACTGCCGCAGGTCGAGGTATCCGACGTTGCCGCGGAGACGTCGCACCCCCTCGAATCCGAAGTTTACGCGCATGCCGTCTTGTCGCATGCGAGCGACTTCGTCCGGCGACGGTGTGCCGTCGCGCTCGATGCGCGGGAGAACCTCATCGCTGTACCGGCAGCGCAGGTGCTTGTCGTGGGAGACGGCCTGCATGTGTGCGGTGAGAGAGTCCCCGAATTCCATCGCGCTCGTGATGCGGTCGTACTGACGCGAGGACAACCGCCCGCGCAGCGCCTTGGCCATCGCGCGGCCCCTGTCCGGAAAGACGTACATCCGGTCCAGAGAGGTCGCGAGACTCTCCACGACGGCGGCGCGAGTGGCTGCATCGATGGTGGCGTCCTTCTGTCCCCCGCCGTGCATCGGCGTTTGGGCGGAGGCCTGCAGCGTCCCCGCGAGGATCGCAGCACCAACGAGAGACGTGATCCGACGAGTCATGACGATGACCTCCGAGTGCGTGACGGTGTGGTGCCGTACGAGTGTCGCGCCGTGTGTGCGTCGATCCCCGCGAGCAGTAGTTCGATGAGTGCGCGCGCGGCGCGCTCCACCGAGGAGCGGCTCCCGAGTTCCTGGGTGCTGAGGCTGAAGGGCAAGAGTGCGTTCGTGGCCAGGACGAGGGAGCGTGCGTCGGCGAGTGCGCTCCCAGGCGTCGCTGTTCCGGCGCCGCTGCGCACGACGTCCGCGAGGATGCGTGCTTCGGCGTCGAAGTGCTGCGCACGACGCGCGAGCGCCGCCGCGCGAATCACCGCGGCGATGTCGTCCAGGCTGTGCGTGTGCGTGCTCGCGTAGTCGAATCGGTCCAGAATGCGGAGGAGCAGCATGTCGCGCAGTCGCTCGCGCGGCGGGCGTTCGGTGCGGTGCGCCACATCGCGCAATCGCGCGCAGACGTTCTCCGCCATCCGGTCCAGGCACCCGAGAGCGACGTCCTGCTTGCTCGCGAAGTGCAGGTACACGGACCCTTTCCCGATCCCTGCTTCCCGTGCGACATCGTCCACGGTCATCTTGTGGTACCCGTGGCGAGACAGCAGACGGTCGGCCGCGTCCAGGATGCGGACGCGAACCGGAGCGGGCGAGGAAGGGGACGAGCGTCGCAATTGACTCATGACCAGATTCGCATTCTGGTCAGTCAGACGACGAGTCGCCGCGTGCGGTTGCAGTGAGATGGTTCTTTCTTGCCGGTCGGGTGAGTTGACGGGACTGAGTTGCATGCCGCGCCGACTTTCTCTACAACACTGTGCAGCACGTACGCCCCCCCCGACCTGGCATCCACCTGGAGCCGCCCGTGAACGCCGACACCTTCCGCACGCTAGGGCACCAGCTCATCGACTGGGTTGCCGACTACCGCAGCCGCCTCGAAGATCTCCCCGTCATGAGTCGGGTCGAACCGGGGGACGTGCGGTCGCACTTCGGCGACGCGCCGCCCGAGGACGGAGGGCTCGCTCGGACCGCGATCGCCGCACTCGATGAGTTCCTCCTGCCAGGCGTGACGCATTGGAATCACCCGTCGTTCTTCGCGTACTTCCCGAGCAATACGAGCTACGCGTCGATCCTCGGGGACATCGTCGCGTCGGGCCTCGGCGTACAAGGCATGAGTTGGCAAACGAGCCCCGCCGCGACCGAGTTGGAAGAAGTGGTGATGCACTGGCTGCGGCAGATGGTCGGACTGTCGCCCGCGTGGACCGGCGTGATTCACGACACGGCGAGCACGGCCACCTTGTGCGCGCTGCTCTGCGCCCGCGAGCGGTCGTCCAACTACGCGCAGGAGTTGCTCGGTCTACAGAGCGGCGACGCGCCGCTCATCGTGTACGCGAGCGAACAAGCGCACAGCTCCGTGGAGAAGGACGCGTTGCTTGCGGGGTTCGGTCGCGTGCACCTGCGCTTGATCGACACGGACGACGCGCACGCCATGCGCGCCGACGCGCTCGACGCCGCGATCCGCGAGGATCTTGCGGCTAAGCGTCGCCCGTGCGCGATCGTCGCCACCATCGGCACCACGAGCACCACCGCGGTCGATCCGCTCGCACGCATCGCGGAGATCGCGTTTGCATACGACATGTGGCTGCACGTGGACGCCGCGATGGCGGGCACCGCGATGATCCTCCCCGAATGCCGGCTGATGTGGGATGGCGTGGAGGCTGCGGACTCGGTCGTGTTCAATCTGCACAAGTGGATGGGCGTGGGCTTCGATTTCAGCGCGTACTATGTGCGCGACCCGCAGCACTTGATTCGCGTGATGAGCACGAATCCGTCGTACTTGCAGACCGCGCAGGACGCGCGCGTGCGCAACTTCCGCGATTGGCACATTCAACTTGGCCGGCGTTTCCGCGCGTTGAAACTCTGGTTCCTGCTCATGGACGTCGGCGTGCGCGGCCTGCGCGAACGCGTGCGGCGCGACATCGACAACGCGCAGTGGCTCGCGGAGCGCGTGCTGCGCGACCCCGAATGGGAGTTGATGGCGCCCGTTCCGCTGCAAACCGTGTGCATGCGTCACGTGCCACCGTCGATGCGCGGCTTCGAGAAGGCGCTTGCCTCGCACAATCTCGCGCTGGCGCGGCGCATCAACGAGAGCGGGCGCGCGTACGTCACGCCCGCGGTACTCAAGGGGCGGCAGATGATTCGCGTGTCGATCGGCGCGGAGGCAACAGAGCGGCGCCACGTCGAGGCCGTGTGGGAGTTGCTGCAAGAATCGGTTGCTCCGGCGACGACGTGATTCTCTGGGTGGATGCGGATGCCGCACCGCAAGAGCTGAAGGCGATCGTCTTTCGCGCGTCGAAACGCGTCGGCGTACAGACGATCCTCGTCGCGAACCGGAGTCTCGTCACGCCGCACGACAATCCGCTCGTCACGAGCGTCGTGGTGGACGGCGGCCTCGACGTGGCGGATCGCTACATCGCGGATCACGCGCAGGAGGGCGACATCGTGATCACGCAGGACGTCCCACTCGCCGCGCTACTCGTGCCGCGCGGCATCGCGGTGATCGATCCGCGCGGAGAGGAACACACGTTGGAGACGATCGGCGAGCGCTTGTCCATGCGCGACTTCCTGGATGCGCTGCGAGGCGCGGGAGCGATCACCGGGGGTCCGGCGCCGTATGACGAGCGGGCCAAACGTGCATTTGCCTCAGCGCTGGATCGCACCATCACGCGCCTCCTGCGTTGAGGGGCGCGGTCGCCGCGCTATGTCGCGGTGTGCATCTCCGCGGCGAGCCTCTCGGCGCGATCCGCCAGCACGAGCGCGTCCGTCACGTCCGTGAGGTCGCCCTCCATGACCGCCGAGAGGTTGTGTTGCGTGAGCCCGATGCGGTGGTCCGTGACACGACTCTGCGGAAAGTTGTACGTGCGAATCTTCGCGCTGCGGTCGCCCGTGGACACTTGGGAGCGGCGCATCGCGCCCATCTTCTCTTCCTGCTCGCGAATCGCGTTGTCCAGCAGGCGTGAGCGCAGCACCTTCATCGCCTTCGCCTTGTTCTTGATCTGCGATCGCTCGTCCTGACACGTCACCACAAGGCCCGTGGGGAGGTGTGTGATGCGCACCGCGGAGTCCGTCGTGTTGACGCCTTGTCCGCCGGGACCGCCCGCGCGATACACATCGATCTCGAGATCCTTCTCGTTGATTTCGATGTCCACGTCTTCCGCTTCCGGCAACACGGCCACCGTCACCGCCGACGTGTGAATGCGCCCGCTCGCTTCCGTCTCCGGCACGCGCTGCACGCGATGCACGCCGCTTTCGTACTTGAGCCGCCCGTACGCACCGGTGCCTTGAGCCAGCGCGATCACTTCCTTGAGACCACCGGCCGATGCATCCGACGTCGACAGCACCTCGATCTTCCATCCGCAGCGTTCCGCGTAACGCGTGTACATGCGGAACATCTCCGCCGCGAAGAGCGCGGCTTCCTCGCCGCCGGTGCCCGCGCGGATTTCGATGACCGCGGCCTTGTCGTCGTTCGGATCCTTCGGTAGGAGCAGCACGACGATCTCCGGCTCCAGCTTCTCCAGCTCCGCGCTCAGCGATTCCGCCTCGGCGCGCGCCATCTCCGCGAGTTCGGCGTCGCCGCCTGACGCCTCCGCCATCTCGCGTGCATCCGCGAGCTGCTTCTCGACCGCTTGGTAGCGCTCCCACGCCGTCATGAGTTCTTGCAGGTTGCGATGCTCGCGGCTCACGTCGCGCAGCGCCTTCATGTCGGTGAGCACGGCGGGATCGGACATCTTGCTCGCCAGCTCGGCGAAGCGAGCGGACGCACGTGCGAGCGAATCGCGGACGCGTTGCTCCATCAGTCCAGCACCGCGCGAAGGGACTGGATCGCCACTTCCATTTGATCGCGGGACGGGTACTTGGTCGTGATGTACTGCAGCGAGAGTCCGGGCCACAGAAGCGGCCGCGCCCACGTCTTGTCCGCCCACTTCCCGGAGAGACGCAGAATCTCGTACGCGATGCCTCCGATCACCGGCACAAACGCGAGGCGAAGCAATCGCTCCGGAATCGTATCGGGCTTGCCGAGGAACACGAACACGACGATCGACACCACCATTACGAGGAAGAGGAAGTTCGTGCCGCACCGCGGATGACGCGGGTCGTGCGTCGCGACGTTCTCGGGCGTGAGGTCTTGACCGGCTTCCAGCGTGTGAATCGCCATGTGTTCCGCGCCGTGGTATTCGAACACGCGGCGCATCTCCTTCCACTGCCCGATCGCAAGGATGTACCCGAAGAACACAAGGAGGCGCAGGATACCGTCGACCACGTTGAACCAAAAGCCGCTGTCGCCGCGCACGATCCACCCGGTCACGATGAGCGGGAGGTAGAAGAACAGCCCCAACCCCAGGACGAACGCAATCGCCATGCTTCCCGCCATCGCGAGCTTTGCGCCGAGCGATTGCGAGTCCTTCTTCTCTTCCTCCCCCGCCTGCTCCGCGGAGTACGACAGCGCCTGCATGCCGATGGAGAGCGTCTCGATGAGCACGATCGCCCCGCGCACGATCGGCAGACCGAGCACGCGCACGCGGCGCGTCAGCGAGACGAACGGCCGGCACATCACCGAGATACCGCCATCCGGACGCCGCACGGCGACCGCGAACTTGTCGGGCGATCGCATCATGACGCCTTCAACAACGGCTTGCCCGCCGATGGCGGAAGGACTCGACATGCGTTTCGGACTCCGGTGCGGGAAAAGGAAACGCGACGCGGGATGCACTCCCGCGTCGCGCGCGATACGACGACGCTAGTTGGTGGCGGCCGTCTGTCCGTACTTGCGGCGGAACCGCTCCACGCGGCCGGCCGTGTCCACCAGCTTCTGCTTGCCCGTGAAGAACGGGTGGCAGTTCGAGCAGATTTCGACGTGGATGTCCTTCGCGGTCGATCCCGTCTCGATGATGTTCCCGCAGGCGCAGGTAATGCGCGTGTAGTGGTAGCGCGGGTGAATGCCTGGCTTCATGTGTGGCTCCTCACTTCGTGACTCACTCTGAACTGCCGCGTCTCGATCGTCTGATGCACAGGGCCTGGCAGTATAACCAAGGAGCCAGGCGGTGGCGATGGGTTTTTCCAGCGCCTAGTGCGCCAGGTAGTGCGCGTCCTTCTCCCCTGCCCGAATGGCCACGCGCAGCTCGTTGGCCTTCGGCGGGATCGGGCAGTTGTAGTGCTCGGAGAACGCGCACGCCGGATTATAGGCGTTGTTGAAATCGAGTACGTACCGGCCGTCCGCGAGCCGCTCCGCCTCGACGTAGCGGCCCATGCCATATGACTCGCGACCTGAGGTGGCGTCACGGAAGAACACGCTCAGACTGTGCTCGCCCGCCCCAGGTTCGAGGAGGCGCGTTGCCTCGAGGCGGCACGCGGTCTTCCCGACGCGGAAGTCGAACCAGCCGACGCGGAGCGCGCTGCGTTGATTCCCGCGCGTGGAGAGAATGCGCACGGTGTCGGGCCGCGCGTTCGGCGTGAGCGGCAGCTCGAAGCGATACGCGAAATCCACGGGGAAATACGCGATGCCTTTGTACTCGCGAAAACGTGGGCTCTGCGGATCGAACACGATGACCGCCGGGAAACGTTGGTGCGAGAGGCGCAGCAAGAACCGGCCGAGGCCGATCGACACGGGGGACGTGGTCACCGCCTCCGTGTACGTGACACCGCGCACGGCGAACGACGCGCCGCCCTCCGCGGGCTCCACACGGAACGAATCGCCCACGACGCTCACGCGCAGATGACGCGCGCGAACGGACGCATCGTCGATGCGCACGTCGTTCGAGGCGTCCGATCCCACGCTCAGCGACGTGCGAGCGCCGAAGTCCACGCGCGCGATCGTCGCGAGGTACGACGTGGGATCGGTGCGCAGCCACTCCGCGGTGTCGCGACGATCCTTCTCGATCGCCGCCCGCAGCGTGTCCGCCGCCGCGCGATCCAGGCGCACCGGCGATGCAATATTGATCGCCACGGCAAGCGTCACCGCAGGGAAGAACACCTACGCGTTCATCGCCTCCAAGAACTTCTTGTTCGCCTTCGACTCGGAGAGCTTGTTCACGAGGAACTCCATCGCCTCCACCGGCGGGAGTTCGTTCAAGAACTTGCGCAGGATCCAGATCTTGCCCAACTCCTCGCGCTGCAGGAGGAGTTCTTCCTTGCGCGTGCCGGTCTTGCCGATGTCGATCGCCGGGAACACGCGCTTGTCCGCGAGCTTGCGGTCCAGCACGAGTTCCATGTTGCCCGTGCCCTTGAACTCCTCGAAGATCACTTCGTCCATGCGCGAGCCGGTTTCGATGAGCGCGCTCGCGATG
>CAZEPH010000030.1:0-13336 GCA_964514075.1 uncultured bacterium
GGAGGAACCCGTATCCCTCCGGCAGGATCTCCAGAACGCCCGCGGCGAAGATCAACCCGTTCTTCTGCGTTTGTCCTTCGAGAATCTTGAAGATCAACTCCTGCTTGCGCAGGCTGCTCGCGCCGGCGACGCCGAGCTCATTCGCGGTGGCGATGAGGTCGGCCATGGTCTTGGACTTCATGGCCGCGATGTCCATTTGCGGCGCGCCTTCCTCCGTCGTTCCGCGCGCGGCGCGCGCGCCGCGGGTGGTGGTCCGAGGAGCGTCTTCGGTCTCGTCGATGTCGTCTGCGAGTGTGTCTTCGCGTTGTTCGGTGCTCATGTAAGTGGGCCCTTCCGCGAGCATCGTCGCCGAACGCAACGTCAGGGAGCGGTGCTCAGTGGCCAGTGGGTGAGAAATCCGAGGGATCGTATTTCTGCAGTGCGCGGCGCGCCGCGCGGGAAAGTCACCTACGATGTCGCCCGGACGTGGGGAGAACTCCGCTTGGGTTCAGCGTCGGCAACAGGAAGTGGAGTTCAACTGAGACGCGGCGGGCAAATCACTAAGTGCACCTGCGACACTATC
Organism: uncultured bacterium; assembly: GCA_964514075.1. Lineage (GTDB taxonomy): Bacteria > Eisenbacteria > RBG-16-71-46 > CAZEPH01 > CAZEPH01 > CAZEPH01. The sequence goes on from CAZEPH010000030.1 coordinate 563, forward strand.
GGTCGCCTGGGGAGGTGTCAAGAGCGATATCCGCGCGAATTCGTGCGCCGACGGCGTGCATGGGATGGGCTGCGGCACGTGCTCGCGCGGCGCGCAACGCCTCCCGGGCGCCCTCGTCCATCCACTCGCGTGCGAACGTCCCGCTTGTGATCTCGCCGAGGACGTCGCGCATCGCCACACGCGCGGCGTCGCCGATGACGCGCGGCCCGCGCGTCACGTCGCCGTACAACGCCGTACGGCTAATGCGATCGCGCATGCCGTCCACACCGTGTTCGCGAATGAGCCGCGCGAGCAACGCCACTTGGTGCGTGCACTCGAGGTAGGCCATCTCGGGTTCGTACCCCGCCTCGACGAGCGTGTCGTACGCCGCGGTGACGAGCGCGGACAGACCACCGCACAGCACCGTTTGCTCACCGAACAAGTCGACCTCCGCCTCCGCGGTGAGCGACGTTTCGTACGCGCCGGCGCGCAAACACCCGATCGCCGCCGCGTACGCAAGGCAGATCTCCCACGCGTGCGTGCTCGCATCCCGCTCGACCCCCACGTACGCAGGAATGCCTCCGCCCGCGACGTAGCTCTCGCGCAACTCCGTTCCCGGTCCGACGGGAGCCACAAGCAACACGTCCGCGTCCGCGCGAGGACGCACGTATCCGAAGCGAATGCTGAACGCGTGCGCCACAAGGAGCGCGGCGTGCGCACCCATGTGCGGCTCGATCACGCGCTCGTACACCGTGCCTTGCACTTCGTCGGGCAGAAGCAGGGCCACGACGTCGGCGCGGGCCACCGCGTCGCCGATCGCGCACATCTCGAATCCGTCGTCCCGCGCGCGGGCGGCGCTGGGCCGCGCCAGGTCGCCGCCAACGACAACGCGCACGCCGCTGTCCCGAAGGTTCAGCGCGTGCGCGCGTCCTTGATTCCCGTATCCGACGACCGCCACCGTGCGGTCGCGCAGTGCGTCGACCGATGCGTCGCGCGACGTGTATCGCTTCATGCGGCCGCCGCGCGCTCGCGTGCGCTAGCCTGCGAGCTTCGGCAGCGGCGACTCGTTCAGCTTCTTGTTCGCGACGAACGTCACCGCTATGCCGTCCTTCCAGTAGAACCACGTTTCCACGACGGCCTTCGTCTGTTCGTCCGTGTAGTAGTAGATCTCCGACGGCACGCCGCGTGCGGCCTTGACCCCGGGCATGTCGAGCGTTCCCTTCGCTGCGTGCGCCGCGGCGTCGTCCGCCTTCTTGCCCTTCTCGAACGCCTGCGCCACGAGGTAGTCCTGCGTCGCACGATCCAGCTTCTTCTGGCCGGCCAGCGCCGCGCGGTGCAGGTTCCAGAGGTTGCCGTCCTTCGGGTCGAGGTGGAGCGCCTTCATCGACCACGCTTCGGCCTCGGGGAATTTCTGCATCGTGTAGAACGAGACGCCGAGGTTGTAGATCGCGTCCTTGTACAACTGCTGCTCCGTGTCCAGCTCCTTGCCGTAGAGGCTCGCGTACAGCTCCGCGGGGAAACGTGCGACGAGACGCTCGTACGTTTCGATCGCCCGTGCGTTGAACGCCACCTTCTCCGGCGATCCCTCCTTCGCCCTGTTCGCGCGGGTCGCGTGAATATTCGCGATGCGGAAGAGCGGACCGACGGTCGTCTTGTCCAACGAGTCTGCCTCGTTGAGCAGTTCGATCGCGCGGTCCGGCTGCTCGTCCATCACGCTCTGCGCGATGTCGATGTCCACGGCAACGAGGTTCCGCACGAGGTCGGAGTCGTTCTGCGATGCGATCGCCTGCTTGAGGATGTCTCGACCCTTGTCCTTGCGGTTCGTGAAGATGTACGCAAACGCGATGTTTGGGTACAGATCGGTTTTTGTCGGGTCGATGATGAGCGCCTTCTGGAACAGGCCGATCGACTTGTCGAAGTCGGCGATCGCTTTCGCGGAGTCGCCCGCGTTCTGTGCTCCACCCAGAAGCTTTTGCCCCTCGGCGAATGCCTCGACGGCCGGGTTGCGATACGTCACCCAGCAGTTGAAGCGTTCACCCTCCAGGTTGCCCTTGAGTTTCTTGTCCGCCTTCTCTCCCTTTGCGGCAAGGGACTGCGCCGCGGCAGCGAAGTGCTTGCCCGCTTCCTCGGCGTTGGACATCGCGCAGTAGGCCTTGCCGACGTAGTAGTGGATCTCCGCCTCGTCGGGCGCTTCCGCCAGCCCTTCGAGCCCGACGCGAATCAGCTTCGACCACAGCGTGTCGGCGTCCGCCAGGTTGCCCTTTTGCTTCTCGGCGAGCGCTTGCGTGTTGTACAGGCGGAGACTCCGCAGCGCGACGCCCTTATCCATGCGCGCTTCGGCCGTCTGGGACATCGTCAGCGCGGCGCACGCGAGGGCGGCGGCGAAGGCGAGCGCACTTACACGACGGATCATTCTTGGTCTTCTCCTCACAGGGTCACGGCGCGGGGAGCGGATTATGCGACAGAAGGGGCCGGCATGCCTACCCCTCCGAATTGGCGCGCCGGCAAGAGACACGACCGACCCGCACGAGGGAAAAGACGCCGCCCCGCACCGGCGGAGAATGCCGGGGCGGGGCGGTCGTGTACGTCAGGCCGCGGAACGGCTTACATCGATGTCGACGAGGACTTCGCGTCCTTCTTCATCGGGCACATCTTCTCGCAGTCTTCCTTGCTGGCACCCGTCGGGCACACGAGCTTGCCGTCGTACGACGTGACGGCGTTCATCGTGGCAGGGAAACCGGCCTTAGTGACCGCTGAGGCGATTTCCTGGCAGTTCGTCTTCGACGGAGCGAACGCGACCACGAGGGCGCCGTTCTCTTTGCTGAACTCGTACTTCTTGACGCCCTTCACGCTCTTGACGGCCTTGCCGATCTTCTTGACGCAGTCGTCGCACTGCACGCCCTCGACGGCGAACGTCGCCTGGAGCGGCTTCTTCATGTCGACGCCGGCAGTCTTCATGCAGCATGCGTCGCCGCTGGAGGCCGCGGCTGCGGATGCGCCGTCTGCGGAACAGTGTCCACCGGCCGAAACAGAGGCGGCCGCGGAGGTCGTGTTCTGATCGCAGTCCGAGAAGCTGACTGCGGCGGCCGTCACGACCACGAGGGCCGACAATGCAAGTCCGAGAAGGACGCTGTTGCGCTTCATATCTGTGAATCCCTCCTGCATAGGTCTTCGACGAGTCGGGGGGGCGCGAAATCTGTGTGGAGCCTAGCACGGCGCGGCCGCGAGCGTCCACGTTTGCGCCAGGTATTCTATCGGCCGAGAGGGACGGTCACCCGGAGGACTATCGGTCCACCGGGCAACCAGCCGGCCGCGAGCCGTGGGTCGTCCTCTCCCTTTTTGTGCTCGCGACCGACCAGTTCGCCGATCGTCGCGCCCAGTGCTGCCCCGGCCGCGACGTCCGACAACCAGTGTCGGCGCAGTGAGATGCGACTGGCTCCGACGAAGGTTGCCGCCGCGTATGCCGGGACGCCGAACTTCGCGCCGAAGGCCGCGTCCGTCAGGCCGGCCATGGTGAAAGCGTACGCGGTGTGACCGGAAGGGAACGAGCGCTTGTTGCCGTTGGGACGGTCGCGGTCGGTGGCATGCTTGATCCCCTCGACGAGGAGTCCCTGCACGGCAAGAGCCTCGACGAGCCCCTCCGTCCGAGTCCAGACGCCGCGCCCGTCGCCGCGCACGATCGCGCTGCCCAGATGCGGGACGACGTACGCGGCGAACAGGATCGCGGGGAGTGTGTTGGACGCGAAGTCCGCGGCGGATCCCAGGGTGTGGTCGTCCTGCACCCAGCGGTCACAGGCGGCGTCCTGCGTGTGCGCGACCGCGACGGTCGCGACGACCCCGGCGGCGCAGAGGGCCGTGGTGCGCACGTGACGGAGCGGCGCGACGATGCGCGCGAGGTGCTCCGGATATGTCGCTGCTCGCGCTCGCGCGGAGTCCGGCGTCTGCGCGAGAGCTCCCGGCGTCCACAGCAGGACGATGCACCATGCGGCCGCCGCCTTCACGCGATGTACCCGTGCGCGCGCAACCACTCCGCTTCGTCGGCGACGGCGTCGCGCACGCTCCGCACCGGTGCGTGCAGTTCTCGCGCGGCTTTACTGCAGTTCAGCGGAACGGCGCGCTGAATGAGACGCATCGATCCCGTCAGAAACTCCGGCGCGCAGCCGACCGCCTCGAGTGCGCGACCGATCGCGTGGATCGGTCCGGCCGGAAGTCCGATGCGAGGCGGCACCACGCCGACGGACTCCGCGATCCACCGCGACAGCGCGACGAACGGGACGTCGTCGTGACCGATGATGTACCTCTCGGCGGAACGCCCGCGCGCGAGCGCCGCGACGTGCGCCTCCGCGACGTCGCGGACGTCGATCGCGTTGATCGTCCCGCGAAAGTAGAACGGCGGGCGGAAGCGGGCGAACTGGACGAACGCCGCACCGCTCGTCGGCCGCGCATCGTACGGACCGAAGCAGGCCGTGGGCAGGAGCAGCACCACGTGCAGTCCGTCTCGGGCGAAGCGGAGGGCTTCGTCTTCTTGCGCGAGCTTCATGTCGAAGTACGCGTGACCGGCCTGACCCGGCGCCCAGGTGTCCCGCTCGTCGGAGCGGCGGCTCTCGCCGGGCGGCGGCGGGCCAATCGTGGCGTAGCTGCTCGTGTACACGACGCGCGCCACGCGCGCGCGCGCGGCGGCGGTGAGAACGGCGCGGATGTCGGCGCGTGCGGCGTCCACCTGCGCACGTGCCCGCGTGCCGCGCGTCGGGTACGCGCCGGCGCAGTGGACGAGCGCGTCGCAGCCATCGAGGACGCGCTGGAGCGCGGGCGTGTCGCGCATGTCGCCCTGGACGTACTCCACCGCGCACCCGTCGAGCGCGAGCGGCGGCGTGCGGCCCCTCGTGTACACGCGCACGTCGTGACCGGCCGCGCGCGCGGCCCGTGCTACGTTTGCACCGATGAACCCGCTGCCTCCCAGAACGAGCACCTTCATAGGAGATCCTGCGGATCCACGTCCACGATCACGCGGACGCCGCTCGCGGGTTCGTACCGTGCGAGCGAGGCACGAACGACGTGCGCGAGCGCCTTCGGTGCACGGCCTTTCAGGAGAATCTGCCAGCGATACCGTCCCATGAGCTTCTCGATAGGGCGCGGGGCGGGGCCGAGCATCACGACGCCCGCGTGCTCCGCTTCCGCGCGCACGATATCCGCCAGTGCACTCACGGCGGCCTGCGTGTGGTGCGCGGATGTAGACGACACGAGAAACCCCACGAGTCGTCCGCTCGGCGGATATAGCAGGTCGTCGCGTTCCAGGAGTTCCGTGCGCGCGAAGCGCTCGAAATCTTGCGCGGCCGCCGCGAGAATCGCCGGGTGATCCGGACTCATCGTTTGCAGCAGCACTTCACCAGGCGTGTCGCCGCGACCCGCGCGGCCGGCGACCTGCGTGAGCAGTTGGAACGTGCGCTCCGCCGAACGAAAGTCCGGCAAGTGCAACTGCGTGTCCGCTTGGATCACTCCGACGAGCGTGACACGCGGGATGTCGAGGCCTTTCGCGATCATCTGCGTGCCAAGGAGGATGTCCGCGTCGCCCGACGCGAACGACGCGAGCAGCTGTTCGTGCGCGCCCTTGCGGCGCACGGTGTCCAGGTCCACGCGGAGAATGCGTGCGCCGGGGAACTCGCCCGCGAGCCACGCTTCGACCTTTTGCGTACCGACGCCGCCGAAGCGGAATCGCACGCCGCTGCACCCGGGACACGTCTCCGGCGCACGCGCGCGAAAGCCGCAATAGTGGCACCGCACAGATCCGCCGCTCGCGTGGTACGTCAGCGCAACATCGCACGCATCGCAACGCGAGACCCATCCGCACTCCCAACATTGGAGCGTCGTCGAGTGACCACGCCGGTTTTGGTACAGCAACACTTGCTCACGCCGGGCGAGCCGGTCGGCGATCGCGTCCCGCAAGTCGGGGGAGATGATCGGCGGCGCGCCCTTCACGCGCGGGGCGTCCTTCCGTGCACGCATGTCGACGACGCGAACGCGCGCAAGCGAGCGGCCGTCCACTCGATCCGGCAAACGGAGGAGGGTGTACCGATCGGCGCGCGCGTTCGCCCAACTTTCGAGCGAGGGCGTGGCGGAGCCCAGCGCGCACGCGGCCTGCGTGGCGCGCGCGCGCACGAGCGCGATGTCGCGTCCGTTGTATCGCGGTGATTCGCCCTGCTTGTATGCGCCGTCGTGTTCTTCGTCCACGATCACGAGGCCGAGATCGCGCACCGGCGCGAACACGGCGGATCGCGCGCCGAGCGCCACGCGCGCTTCGCCTCGCCAGAGTTTTTCCCACGCGGTCGCGCGCTCGCCGCGCGCGAGCGCGCTGTGCAGTACGATCACGTCGTCCGGCAGCGCGGCGCGCACGCGGGCGACGAGTTGGGCCGTCAGCGAGATCTCCGGCGTGAGGAACAGCACGCCGCGCCCCGCCGCAAGCGTGCGACGAGCGGCGTCCAGATACACTTCGGTCTTGCCGCTTCCCGTCACGCCGAAGAGCAGAAACGGATGAAAGCGGCGCGCCACCGCGCTCTCCGCGATTGCCTGTGCCGCCGCCGCTTGCGCGTCGTTGAGACGAATCGTGCTCGCGCCGCCGAAAGTGGCGACGGGTGCGCGCACGCGCGACCGGCGCGTGCGGCGATGCGTTCCCACGCCGGGGGGAACACTCGTGCGCAGCACTTCCCCGGGCGACGTGAGGTAGTACTGCGCGACCCACTCGATGAGCGCAACAACGTCCGCGGGAAGCGCCGTGCCGTCGGCCATCACGGATGCCAGCGGTTTCATCTTCTCTGCGGTCACGCCGGCGGGCGGTGCGTCGGACAAGCGTGCGACGCATCCGACGAGCGTGCGCGAGCGGACGGGCACGGACACGAGTGACCCCACGTGTACGTGCGCGCTCAACTCCTCCGGAACGAGGTACGACAGGCGCGCGGATCCAGGAACGGGAACGTGGACGTCGGCAACGAGCATAGGTCGCGCATCATAGTCCGCCCGGCGGACAAGAGCGAACGGGAAGGGCGGTGCATCGCCCTTCCCGTCCCGCGAGACGGCCCTGCGCTGGCGCGCGCTACGGCTTGAGGAATTCCGCCACGAACCCGTCGACATCGAGCGGCTTGCCTGTCGCGCGCTGCATCTTCGTCTGCCACTCGAGTGACTCGGACGGCCCGAAGAACTGCGCCTGCAACCATGGCGCGATGTCGGCGTTCGCGTACGCCTTGTCTCCGAGTTGCGCGAGGAGGGCAGCGTGGACTTGCCAGCCGATCATGTCCGCGATGATGTAGTTGTGCTGGTAGATCGGATAGTCGAGCAAGAACGCGCTCGCCGCCCACCACGACTGCGACGCGGCCGGCGTGTCCACGCCGAGGATCTCCTTGCGCATGCGCCGCTCAAACCCGCTCACGTCGCCGGCCGGGTTCTCGTACAACTTGAGTTCCGTCATGACGTCGACCAGCAGAGCGCGCAAGCGGTACGCGCGCGCGCGGCGCATGAGGGGCAGGTTCCGCTTCACCTCGTCCGCCGGCAAGCCGGCGATGCCGCGGAGCCATTGCGGATCGTTCGTCCACTCGCCCATCGCCTGCCCCATGCCTTCGCTCCAGCACGGCGTGCTGGCGCCCGGCGCCCACTCGTACCCCTTGAGGATCGCGCTCGTCTGCATATTCAGCACGGTTTCCAGGCTGTGACCGTACTCGTGGAATAGCGTGTGGTAGAAGCGCTGTCCGCTCGCGGGATTCACGAGGAGCCGGTCGTCTGTGGGAATGTGGACCGCGACGTTGAAACCGCCGAACGGAATGTCGGCCTGCTCGACGCGAATCGGGAGCTGGTCGATCGCGAAGCCCATTCCGGTGAGCGTGGTCGAGAGGCGCTCGACGGCTTTGTCCTGCGGAAAGTACCGGTCGGGAACGGCCGCCGTTTGGTTGATGAGATAGCGCAGATCCCACGCCATCGCGTCATCGATGGAGTACGTGCGCTTGGCCGCATCCAGCCACTCGAAGTACACGGAGTTGGTGCCGTCCTGCACCTTTTGCATCACCCCCGACAGCCAGTCGTACTCCACGCCGGAGACGGCTAGCATGAGGTGCGCGTAGCTCTTGTAGCCGAGGTCCTTGGCTTTCTGGTTGCGCAATCGCACGAGCTGGATGATGTCCTTCTCAATGCGCTTCGCCAGCGGCACGTACGCCTCGTACGCTTCGCGTCGCTTGCCGCGGTCCTTCTCGTTGTCGAGCACGTCATTCACCGCGGCGCGCGAGAGCTCTTTCCCCCCCACCTTCGCGCGGAACGCGATGATCTGCGGCTGCAGCTTCTCGACGAGCGACGCAATGCGCGGGTTGTACTCCACCTCGGCGCCGATCTGCGCGCTGTGCCACAAAGAGAGGCGGCGGCGCAGCGTGCTGTCCTCCGGCGCGGTGGTCTGCGGCAGCCACGTGGACACGATCTTCTTCGTGCGCTCGTCGGTGAGCAGCGTAACCAGATCCGCCTTTGCCACCTCGCGGTCTTCCGCGCTGCCCGTCGTGTATAGCGCCCAGTTCGTTTCGCCGAGGCGAATGCAGGTGCGCTCGTAGTGCGCGTCCAGCGAGTCCAGCACGGTCACGAGCGATGTGCGGTCGGACAGCGCGCGGTCACGCAAAGCGTCCCATTGTGGATCCGGCCGCGCCGACGCCTGCGTGACGAGAGCGGCGACGCAGGCGCACGCGATCGCTGCGCTACGTGAGTTGAACGACCACATAGGTGACGAAGACCGCATAGAGAACACCTCCCAAGAGCAACACGCTCGCCGGAATGCGCCCCGTAACCCGGAGCACGCAGTAGACGATCGTCGCGGACAAAAGTGCGAGACCCGCGGACAAGAGCGTTTCATGTTCCAACTTCCACGGCGTGAACGCCACACCGATCGCCACGGGCAGGCAGCTTTGGAAAACGAGTGCGCCCGTAATGTTGCCGAGCGCCAGTGTGTCCTTGCGCTCGCGCGTCCACAGCACGCTGTTCGCCTTTTCGGGCAGCTCCGTCGCCACGGGGGCGATGAGCAGCGAGAGAATCGTCGGCGGCACGTGCCAGTAGTTCGACAAGAATACGGTCTGCTCCACGAACAAGTGAGCACCGCCCACGATGAGCGCGAGGGCCGCCGCGATTTGCGTGTAGATCAACGCGGGCGGGGCCGATCGGCCGTCGACGCGGAGGATCGCCGAGAGGTGGAGGCGGCGAATGTCCTCCGTGCTCATCGGGCTCTCGTCTTTGAGGGTGAGCCTCACATACACGGCGTACACCGCGACAAGACCCAACGCGACGACGATGCGAGCGGTGCGGTGCTCGTGCAGAAGGGTCGCCGCCACCGCAACGGCATACGCGATCAAGAAGAATCCCAGGTCGCGTCGCATGACCTGCGCATTGGCCTGTACGACGGTCGTGCGCCGCCCGCTCGCAGCCCACACGTAGACCGATGCGCCGGTCACGCAAAACGCGAGCGTCGCGAGCATGAACGGTGCGCCGGCAATCGCCCCGATCCCGACGTCGTGCGACGCGGACGAGTGCGATCCGAGGAAGATCGCGATCACGGGGATCATGGTCTCGGGCAGCGCGGTGCCCACCGCGGCGAGCACGCTGCCCACTGCTCCCTCGCTCAATCTCAAGTGCTTGCCCACCCACTCGACGCCGTTGGTAAAGAGCTCCGCACCCAAGAGGATGATCAGGAGGCTGGCGAGCAAGATGCCGATGTGCGCGGCGAATGGAATGACGGAATCTCCTTGGAGACGTGGGTAGGCGCCGGGAACGGAGCGGTCGGACACTAGGAAAGCGACGACGGTTGTGTCAACCGGCGTGCGCTGCCATGCGCACGCGCCGGGCGGGAGGCATCGGTGAAGGATGCGCGCCGCGCGAGCAAGCGCGTCGCGGAAGCGGGCTCGCGGTCCAGGAACTCCGCATGGTGCACGGTCAGCGTGACCGCGCCGTGGTCGTCCTCCACCACGCCTTCCAGCACGTACGGGCGGGCGGCGGAGAGGATACGGCAGAACCGGCGGTAGGCATCGGGGAAGAACGTCGTTTCGTACAGACCAGTGGTGTCCTCGAACGAGACGAACTCCATCGGCTCGTCGCTCTTCGTGGTGACGGTCTTGGACGTGACGTACCAGCCGATCATGCGCACGCGGCACCCCGCGTGTGCGTGCATGTCGCGGGCGGCGACCGCCCCCAGGGTGCGAATGCGCTCGCGATACAGCGCGAGCGGATGTCGCGACAGGAGGAACCCCAGCGCCTCCACCTCGAGGCGGAGCAGCGTGGCTGTATCGTACTGCCCGACGGACGGGACGGGGAGCGGCTGCGTGGTGGCATCGTCGAACAGGGTCGCGGGCGTGTGCGCGCGCAGCGAGAGTTCCCAGAGCATGTGCGGACGCGGTTGGCCGGCGTGGAGCGTGTCGCACGCACCCGCGAGAACCAGCGTCCAGGCGTCCGACGGCGAGAGCGCCGCGCGCTGCACGAGCGACGCGAGCGACGTGTACGGGCCGCCCCGCGCGCGCGCCTCCACGACGGCGTCCTGCGCGCCGAGCGAGAGATTCCGCACGTGCATGAGACCGAGGCGCACGTCCGTTCCCGATCCCGTGCTCGCCGCCGCGCTCGCGTTCACGTCCGGCGGCAGAACGCGCAGACCCATGCGTTTCGCTTCGGACACGTACGCAAACGGCGCGTAGAAGCCGCCGCCGTTTGCGAGCACCGCCGCCAGGAACTCCGCGGGATGATGCGCGCGCAAGTACGCCGACTGAAACGACACCATCGCGTACGACGCGCTGTGCGGCTTGCAGAACGAGTAGCCGCTGAACGACAGGATCATGTCCCAGATCGTGTCGATGGTCGCATCCTCCGCGCCGCGCGCGCGGGCGCCCGCGGCGAAGCGCGTCGCGTAGTCGCGCAGCGTGTGTACCGGGCGCTTCTTGCTGAGCGCCTTGCGCAGGCCGTCGCCGTCCACGGCGCTGAAGCCCGCGAGCGCCATCGCGACCTTCGTCACGTCTTCTTGGTAGACCATCACGCCGTACGTGTCGGCAAGGATGTCGCCGAGGAGCGGATGCACCGGCGTGTACGGGGCGCCGTGCAAGCGGTCGAGCCACTGGTGGACGTAGGTGTTCGCGGCGGGACGAATGAGCGACGACATCACGACCAGATGCTCGAAGTCGCCCGTCCGAGCCTTGCGCAGAAGTTGGCGCATCGCCGGCGACTCCACGTAGAACACGCCGAGGGTGTCGCCGCGCGCGATCGCACGCTGTGTCGCCGCATCGTGAGTCGGGCGCCACGTGAGGGGATCGATGCGTCCGCCGAGCGCGGCGAGCGCATCGCGCACCACGGCGAGCGACCGGTTGCCGAGGATGTCGATCTTCACGAGACCCGCGTCTTCCGTCTGGTCCTTCTCCCACTGCAGAACGGGCACGCCTTTGTGCGTGTACTCCACGGGCGCGTAGCGCGTGATCGCGTCGGGCACGATCACTACGCCGCCGCAATGCACCGAGAGGTGGCGGATGTGTCCCTCGAGTTGGGTGGCCAGTCGCAGGATCTCCGGCCAGGGATCGTCGAGCCGCAGGTCCGCAAACAACGGGTGCGACGTCACGGTGCGGGCAGGATCGTCCGCATCCCAGAACTGTGAGAGACGCCGCGTGACCTGCGTGATCTCGCCGTCGGCGAGCCCGTACACCTTGGCCACCTCCCGCACCGCGGCGCGCGCGCGAAAGCCGACGTGGTTCGCCACCATCGCGGCGCGCGACGTGCCGTATCGCGCGAAGATGTAGTCGAGGACGGCGTCGCGCTCATCCCACGGAAAGTCCACGTCGATGTCCGGCGGATCAGAGCGACCGTCGTTGAGGAAGCGCTCGAAGAAGAGGTTGTGCGCGAGCGGATCGACGTGCGTGATGCCGAGCGCGTAGGAGACGATGCTCGCGGCGGCGGATCCGCGCCCGCACGTGCGCGGCGCGTGGCGCACGATGTCCTCGACCACGAGGAAGTACTCCGCGAACCCTTTCCGCACGATGATGCCGAGCTCGTGCTCCAGACGCGCGACCACGTCCCCGCGAAGCCGGTCGCCGTAGCGTCGGCGTGCGCCGGCGTACGCGTGCGCGCGGAGTTCATCGCCCGCCGTCCCGTCCGCGAGTGCGAGCGGGGCGATCAGCCCGTCGACGGGCGCTGTGAGGACGCACCGTTCCGCGACGATGCGCGTGTTCACCAGCGCCTCACGCGCGTGAGGGAAGCGCCGCGCCATGTCGTCCGCGTCGAGGAGCACGCTGTCCGCCGGGACCGTGTCCGCCGCCGGCACGCGCGAGAGCGTCGTGTTGTGTGCGATCGCACGCAAGAGGCGGTGCACGACGTGCTCCTCTGCGCGCAGCATGTACGCCGGGTGCGTTGCAACCGGCTCGCGGTGGAGCGTGCGCGCGAGAGCAAGGAGCGCGCGATGATCCGTGCCCCACGCGAGCGATCGCAGCTCGACCCACGCCTCCGCCGTGCGCGGGAGTGCGCGCATGACGACCTCGCTGTCGCTCACGATGACGATGCCGTCGTGGTCGTCGCGCAGCCGGTTCCCGAGCGGGGCGCGCGGCGCGGCGTGCGCCGGTCCGTGCGGGCCGTGTGCATGGTGCGCGCTGATCTGCCGACACAGCGTGGCGTATCCGTCGCGGTTTCGTGCGAGCAAAACGGCGCGAGAGGCGGGGCCTTCGTCGATCTCGCACCCGATAATCGGACGCAGGCCCGCCTCGCGCGCCGCTTGCAGGAAGAAAACGAGACCGTAGAGGCCGTTCGTGTCGGTGAGCG
>CAZEPH010000031.1:0-13306 GCA_964514075.1 uncultured bacterium
CAGGATTTCGCCGGTGGACTGCTGCAGGCAGTACGCGGTGCACGACAAGTCGCCGACGTACAGCCGTCCCCCTCTCGACATGACGGATCCATAGACGGAGGTCGTCAGCTGGGTCTGCCACATGGGCGATCCGTCATGCAGGGAGAAGGCGGCGACTTGCCCACCGAGCGTCGCGCAATACACGGTATCGCGTACGATGATGGGTCCGGCCAGCACCCCCTCGGCCTGTTGCGCCGCCCATTGCCCCACGAGCTGCGTGGTGGTGGACGGCGTGAGCCACGTTTCGTCGGAGGCGTTGGTGTTTGCGAGATCACGCCCGAATTCCGGCCACGACGAGGCGCTCGCGGCGATGGGGCAGGCGAGGAGACAGACGGGGAGCAACAATCGTGCAAATGAGCGGTGCACGCGCATCATGGCAGGGGTCCTCTTCATTCGTGCAACCGACGCGAGCGACAGGGCACCCGTGTACACTCTCTCGCGGCGTTCACCAAGGAAACGAGCGCCGGCGTCGGCGAAAGATGGGTGCATAACCGTCAAGTCCCTTTGTCCGCTGACGTACCGTGGGGGGCGGTGACGCCGGCGACACATCCCTGTGAGATCGTCAGGCAGTATATCGACACGTCCGCGGTCAAGACAACGATTCGAATGTGCTACCGTGCGATTTGCCCCGTGGCGTAGTCGAGATCCGCGTCCGCGTCGAGCGCGCGGGCGAGAGCGCCTGCAAGTTCCGCACGCGCGGCGGAGAGCGCGACGGCGGCGGCGGCCACATCGGTCGCGGTGATGTCGCCCGTGCGAAACGCGGTCTGCGCGATGAGCGCGCGGTCCTCCGCGAGTGCCACCGCGTCACGCCGCGCGGCGATCTCCGCTTGCGCGGCCTCGACCTGCGTCGCGGCGATCCGCGCGTCGAATGCCGCCTGCTGCTCGATCTGCTCCGCCGCGTGCTCCGCGGCGCGCGCCGCCGCCGCCGCCTCGCGCGATTGCCCGTGCGCGCGGAAGCCGTCAAAGAGAGGCGCGCTCAGCGCGATGCCGATGGTGTAGACACGGCCGGACTCGTCGAACACGTGCCCGGCGCGATCGTCCTGGTAGAGCACGCGCGCGGTAAGACCGAGCGTGGGCCAGTTCGTGCGTCGTGCGGCGGCGAGCGCGGCGCGCGCGGCGAGCACCGTCGTGCGCGCGGCACGCACGTCGGCGCGAGCGGTGCGGGCGGTGCGGACGAGAGCCTCCGCGTCGGCCCCGTCGTCCCGCGCGGCGCTGAGCGCATCGAGCGACTCCGCCGGCTCGACGTCGGTCGTGTCGCGCAAACCGAGTACGAACGCCAGCGCCTGCCGCGCCGTCCGCGCGCCGCTGCGTGCGCGCACGAGCGTGGCCGTGCTCTGTGCGTATTCGGCGCGTGCGGCCACCAGATCGATGCGCGCGAGGTCGCCCGTGCGCACGCGCGCCTCCGCGATCGACACGAGCGCCGCGCGGAGCGCGGAGTCCTGCTCCGCGACGTTCTGCAACTCCGCCGCCAGGAGAGCCGCGTGATAGGCGCGAAACACCGCATGCGTCACGTCGTCGCGTGCGCGATCCGCACGTGCGTCGGCCGCCGTCGCGCCGTAACGCGCGGCGCCGATCGCATGGGAGGTGCGTCCCCACGTCCAGAGGGGTTGCGTGAGTTCCGCCGTCGCGAGGTACTTTCCCGTCGTGCGCGCTTCGAACGAGATTTCCGGGAGCGGAACGCCGCCGAGCGTGATCGTTCCCTCGGGCACCACGATCTCCGGCGCACGCTGGGTCGGCGTGACAACGCTCGATACCGTGAGGGAAGGAAGTGCCGACGCGCGCGCTTGCGTGATCACGGCGCGTGCGGCCTCCGCCTGCGCGCGTGCCGCGGCGAGCGCAGGGGACCGGGTGTCCGCAAGCCGCACGGCGTCGGACCGCGTGAGGCGCACCGTCGTGCCGGCGTGCGAGACGCCCGCAACAGCGAGCGCGATGGCGCTAAAAAAGTATCGCGCCGGAAATAACATAGCGATCCAAGTGGCCGGCCTCAGCGTCCGCCATCCACGTGCCCGTCCATTCGATGCGGAACCCGCAGGCGAGCAGCGTCCGCAGCGCGGTGATATTCACGCCCGGAACGGCGGCGAGAAGTTCCACGTCGTCCGTCTCGGCGGCACGCCGCGCATGCGCGGCGGCGCTCCGATTCGCGGCGACGTGCACGGCGGCGCCTATCAACGGCGCGATCGCGCCGGTGTTTTCCGCGGCGACAGGGCCGATGCGTCCGCCATCCGTTGCGTACGCGTACCCGGCGATCGCGCCCGCGTTCTCGTACACGAGACACGTGCGCGTGGGACGCGCGAGCCAGTAGCGATGGTCCTCCGTGCGCGCCGCGCCGCGCACGTGGGCATCAACACGCGTCAGTGCGTTCACGAGCGCGTCGCTGGGATCGACGGGGTGAATCGCCGCTCCGTCCATCGGCGCATGGCGCAGTGCGCCGAGCACGAGCCGTCGCCGCAATCCCGTGAGCATGTAGATGGGTGTGCGCGGCACCATCCCTTCACGTATATACAAGGCCTGCGCCGACAGAGTGGAGGAGGAGTACACGGTGTGCCGCACCGCGCCGCGCGCATCGGCCGCGGCGCGCGCGCGCCGCAGGATCTCGCCGCCGATGCCCGTTCCCTGCAATTCCGGCAGCACCCAGAAGCCGGAGAGAAACCACGCCCCGCCTCGTAGGATCGACGAGACGTAGCCGACCGGTGTGCCGTTCGTTTCCGCCATCCAGTGCAAGTCGGGGTCGGTGGTCAGGACGTGTTCCCACTCGGCCGGGACGAGTGGGCAGATGTGGCTGATGTCGTCGCCACGTCCGTGCTGTTGCATGAGCGCGTGAATCGTCTGGCGATGCACCGCGCGCACAGCCGGAAGGTCGGCCGCGGTTGTCGGACGAACGACGGTCGCGCTCACGCGGCGACGACGTCGCGGAGAAAGTACGCGTGCACGCGTGGATCACCGCTGATCTCGGGATGAAACGTCGCGCCGAGCGCACGTGCGTGCCGCACGAGCACGGGATCGTCCCCGACGCGTGCAAGCGTCTCGACGTTCGCGCCGACGCGTGTGATGCGCGGCGCGCGAATGAGTGTCACGGGGTACGCATCCTCCCCGAGCGCGTCGATACGCGCCGTCGTCTCGCAGCTCTCGCGCTGGCGGCCGTACCCGTTGCGCGCGACCGTCACGTCCAGCGCGCCGAATGACTGCACGGGTGGCGCCGCCGGTGTGACCTCGCGCGCGAGCAAGATAATCCCGGCGCAGGTGCCGAACACCGCTCCGCCACCGGCAAGGTACTCGCCGATCGCCTCGCGCATGCCGTCCGCGTCGAGCAGGATGCCGAGCGCCGTGCTCTCGCCGCCGGGGAGGATCAGCCCGGCGATCTCGCGCAGTTCGTGTGCGCGGCGCACTTCGATGCACGACGCGGCGCCCGCAGCGACCGCCATGCGCGCGTGCGCCGCGAAGTCGCCCTGCAGCGCCAGCACGCCGATGCGCGGCATTACCCTACCAGCCTCGCGTCTGCAGCAGGTCGGCTTCCGGCATCGTCCGAACGTCGAGCCCCTGCATCGCGCTGCCCAAACCGCGTGACACTGTGAGCAGCATGTCGGGATCCGCGTAGTGCGTGGTGGCGAGCACGATCGCCCGCGCGCGCGGCGCCGGGTCGTCGCTCTTGAAGATCCCCGATCCGACGAACACGGCCTGCGCGCCCAGCTGCATCATGAGCGAGGCGTCCGCCGGCGTGGCAATGCCGCCGGCGGAGAAGTTCGGCACGGGCAGCGCGCCGGTCTTTGCGACCATGCGCACGAGCTCGTACGGCGCCTTGAGATCGCGCGCGGCCGCCATCAATTCCTCTTCACCGAGTGTGGTGAGGCGGCGCATCTCAGACATCATCGCGCGCATGTGGCGCACCGCTTCCACGATGTTCCCGGATCCCGCCTCGCCCTTCGTGCGGATCATCGCCGCACCCTCGCCGATGCGGCGGAGCGCTTCGCCCAAGTCGCGCGCGCCGCAGACGAACGGCACGGTGAACGCAAACTTGTCGATGTGGTTGTTGTCGTCGGCGGGCGTGAGCACTTCGCTCTCGTCGATGTAGTCGACGCCGATCGCCTGCAGGATCTGCGCTTCCGCGAAGTGGCCGATGCGGACCTTCGCCATGACCGGAATGGACACAGCCCGCATGATCGACTCGATCATCGACGGATCGGACATCCGTGCGACGCCGCCGTCCCGGCGAATGTCCGCGGGGACACGCTCGAGCGCCATCACCGCGACCGCGCCCGCGTCCTCCGCGATCTTCGCGTGCTCGGCGGTCACGACGTCCATGATGACGCCGCCCTTGAGCATGTCCGCGAGTCCCGTCTTCAGACGCAGTGTGCCGGTTTCCCCGTGCGCGCCGTTGGTCGTGTTCATTGTGCGTTTTCCTCCGAGGTGTTCCGTTACACCAATGCCGTGCGCGAGCGGCCGCGCCGCGTGCGCATACCCGTCGAACGTTCCGCGGCGACCGCGCGGATCACCTTCCCGAGACGCTTCGCGCCTTCTTCCGCGACGTCCGGCGGATGCAGGGCGAACGCGAGTCGCAGCGCCTGCATGCGGGGAAGACCGCAGTAGAAGTAGCGCCCTTGCGACACTGCTACGCGCGCGTCGAGCGCCCTCGCGGCGACGCGGTCGGCGTCGATGTCGTCGGGGAGCCGCAGCCACAACGACAAGCCGCCCTCGGGCAAGAGCCACGTGCATTCACCCGGCAGCGCCACGCGCAATGCGGCGTTCAGCGCGTCGCGCCGGCGCGCATACTCGCGGCAGACGCGCTCCAAGTGCGCATCCAACGCCCCGCTGCGCAGGAACTCGTACATCGCCGCTTGCGTCGGGCCGCTCGTTTGGAGGTCCGTGGCCTGTTTCGCGTCGACGAGCATCTCGTGCGCCGTGGAAGACGCCGCAATCCAGCCGAGCCGAATGCCGGGGAACGTGGTCTTCGAAAAACTGCCCAGATACACGACCACGCCGTGCCGGTCGAGGGACTTGAGCGTCGGCAGCCGCTCGCCGCTGAAGCGCAGGTCACTCACGATGTCGTCTTCGATGATCGGAACGCCGTGCTCCACCGCGAGCGCGAGCAGTCTTTCGCGTGAGGCGAGATCCATCACGCGACCCGTGGGATTCTGAAAGTCCGGCGAGACGTATATCAGCCGCGCGCGCTTGTCGCGCAAGGTGGCCGCGAGTGCCTCCATGTCCCATCCGCGCTCGTCGACAGACCACGGCACGAGCGTCGCTCCGACGCTGCGCAGCAACTGAATCGCACCGGGATACGCCGGATCCTCCACGATGACCGCATCGCCGCGCCGCACGAGCACGCGGCGCACGAGATCGAGCGACTGCTGCGATCCCGTCGTGACGATGATGTCCTCCGGGTCGATGGCGCTGCCGGCGGTGTTCATGCGTGCGGCGATCTCGCGGCGCAGAGGCGGGAAGCCGTCCGCCGGCCCGAGCTGCAGCAATTCGCGGCCGCGCACCAGCAGAGCCTTGTCCGACGCACGGCGGAACTCCGTTAGAGGGAACAGCTCCGCCGGTGGAACGGCGTACGCAAACGTGATCGCGCCCTGTGTGTCGCGCCCGAGAAACGACGACTCGTGCGTGTCCATGCGCGGGCGTTCGCCGAGGATCGCGTCCCAGAAGGCGCGGATCGCGGCCGACGCATCGGGACGCGTGGCCGCGCCGTTCGTGCGCGCGGTGTCACTCTCCGCGGGGACGATCGGGAGGCCGCTCGTCAGGCGGATCGAGGCGGCGGTCACGGGCGCGTGGCGTGCGCCGTTCGCTGCCGCGGCGCGTGCACGCGACGCGCGTGCGACGAACGTGCCGCGGCCGACGTGCGCTTCGAGCGTGCCGGACGCCAGCAGCGTGTCGTAGGCGGCCACGATGGTGCCGCGCGTCGTGCCGAGCTGCCGCGCCAGATTCCGCGTCGGCGGCAACCGATCACCCGGGGCGAGCGCGCCGTCGGCGATGAGTTGTGCGATGCCGTCGACGACCTGGGCGATGAGCGTGGTCGGCGCCGTTCTGTCGATCGCGAGATTCACAGTGCCCTCCATCGCGCGAGACAATTGGTCCTGATGCAGGGCCAATAGTACGGAGGCGGCCCCCATGCGACAGGTCCAATATGAACGGACGCGGGACCAATTGCAAGGACGCAAGGCGTTGACGTCTCGCAGGACCTAGCCGACGCTGCGGGCCATGACGACACACGCGCAGCACCTGTTCGCCAGCGGTGACGTTCGCGCCGCGATCGAGGCCCTCGACACCCGGCAGGGTACGTCCGCCGCGGACGGCCCTCCCTCCCCTGCCGATTGGTCCGGCGAGGAATACCTCCTGCGCGGGTGGGCGCTGCTCGCGCTGCACGATCCGGATGCGGCGCTCGACGCGTTCTGGGAGGCGGGCGCCCGCGCCGCGGCGGCGGGACACGCGGCTCAGCGCGTGGAGATGCTCAACGGGTACGCCCAGTGCTTGGTCGCGGGCGACCCGCTCGCACCGGCGCGCGGCCTTTGTGCGGAAGCGACGGTGCGATCGCGCAAGCTGGGACAGGCGTCCCTGCTCGCGTTGACGCTGCGCACCCGTGGGATCGTGGCGTGGGAGAGGTGCCGCTTCGACGAAGCGGAGCAGTCATGGGACGAGGCGCTCGTACACGCGCGCGCGGCGCGCGAGGTGCGGGAAGAGTGCGCGACTTCGGAACGGCTCGCGGCCTTCCATCGCGCGGTGGGCCAGGTTGCGGCCGGAGCGTCGCAGGCCGAACGTGCGATGCGCATCGCAGCGGACGCGGGCGACCGACGGGCGTTCGCTCACGCGGAGTGGACCTACGCCTCGTGCATCGCCGCTCGGGGGGACGGCGCACGCGCGCGCGAGGCGCGTGCACGTGCCGAAGCCACGCTGGACGCACTGCGCCTCCCGCGTCCGCGCATCGGAGCACCCGAGGCGTGGCGTCGATTGTTCCTCGAAGTGCGCAACCACGCCGCCGCGGGCCGCGAGCACGCCGCGAAAAACCAAGCTGTCGCCGGTGTCGCTGCTGTCCGGTCCACCCCGCCGCTCCTGCTGGATCACGCGAACCCGTCCGACGTGATCGAACAACGCACGGCGGCCGCGTACACGTTCTGTGACGTGCTCGGCGCGCACGCCATCGACGTGGACGCGTTGCGCGCCGATGACGAGATCGCGTTACGTCCCGTCGATGAGGCCTCCCCCGCAGCTCAGCGCGCGCGTCGCGTCCGCGTGGAAGCACAACATCGTCTGGCTCGCGTGGATCGCCGTGCGCTGACGATGGGATTCGAGATCCCCGCGGGCGCACGGGCGGCGGCGCGCGCGGCGGTGGACGACGCGTGGGCGAACGAGCGCGCGTCTAGATGACGCGCAGCGTGCGCAGCCTGTTGAGTGCCGCCGCCAACTCGAAGCGGCGAAACGCCGCGTAGCTCCCCGAGAACCGGTCGTCGATGACCGCGAGGCCGTGTGATGTGATCTCGCGCTCCACGTCGTCGACGATCTGCTCGATCGTGTGCGATCCATCGAGCACGGTTCTCGTCGAGTACACGAGCGCCTGTGCGAGCGCGCGCACCTGCGCCGCATCCACGATCTGGTCGAGCGCGGCGACGGAGATCTCCCCTTCGCCCCATGCGATCGCACGCTGTCCACGTGCGGCGACCTTCGCCGAGCGGCCGCGCCGCGGATCCACGCTCTCCGGCGCGGGAACGCGCGCGCGCGGCGCCGCGAGAGCGCCGGGCGCCCGTGCCCGCCGCGTGCTCGGAAACGCCGCGACGATCTCCAGCGCGCGCGACGTTGCGTCGTCGGGCACGAACTCGGTCATGCGAATGACCGTGTCCGCCACGTCGAGGTACTCCCCGCTTCCCCCCATCACGAGAATCGTCGACACGCCCAGCCGGTCGAACAGCGCGCGCGCGCTGTCGACGAACGGCGTGATGGGTTCGTGCACGTCGTCCACGAGTTCCTGCATGCGGCGGTCGCGGAACATGAAGTTCGCCGCGCAGGTGTCCTCGTCCAGAAGAAGCGTGGTCGCGCCCACCTCCACCGCTTCGGCGATCGCCGCGGCCTGTGACGTGGAGCCGCTTGCGTTCGCGCTCGTGAAGCGTGCAGGGTCGATCTCCCCCGGCAGCGACCGCACGAAGGCGGAGATGTCCACGCCGGCGACCGAGCGACCGTCCTCCGCGCGCACAGTCACGGCGGAGTGTTCGGTGACGACCAACTCGCGACCGTCGCCCGCCATGTGGTTGTACACGCCGCGCGCGAGAGCATCGAGGAGAGTCGACTTGCCGTGGAAGCCGCCGCCGGCGATGACGGTCACGCCGCGCGGGATCCCGAGCCCGCTCACCTCCGTGCCGTCCGGTAGATCGAACGTCACCGCGAGCGAATCGGGCGCCTGGAACATGCGCGCCCCCACTCTGAGAGGGCGCGGGTCCACCCCGCTTCGACGTGGAAGGATCGACTTGTTCGCGACGAACGCCACCAGCCCCCGGTCCGCAAGGCGCGCGCGGATCGACTCCGCCGCTTCCGCCGCGCGTATCTGTCGCGCGAGCGCCGCACGCTCGACGTTCGCGTACAGAAGGGCGCGTTCGGCCACGGCGCGGACGTCCTCCAGCAGCAGAGCCGCTGCATCGCGTCCCAGGATCGAGCGATTCCGCGCGGGAAGCTGCACGGTGAATCGCGCTTCCACTCCCTGCTGCGTCACCACGACGGACGTGCGCTCGAGAATCTCCTGCCCCGGCACGTCCATCTCGATCGCGCCGTACCGCGACTTCCCTCTCTTCACACGCGACAGCGACGCCTGGTGCGCGAACGCACGCGCGAGGAAGTCCGTCACCGCGATGGAGCGCGTGCGCGTGGCGAACAGGTCGCTCGGAAAGCCCGCGAGTGCGTGCGGCGCTCGGAGGCGCACGCGCGTGGGCGGCGCGAAGGGATCCGGCTGCGCGTGATCGATAAAGAGGATGAAGCCACCGATGTCCCACGAGCCCTCGACGTCGCGGTAGGAGCCGAAGGGACGGCGGTCGAGTCGGAAGAGCAGCTGTTGCAGCTCGTCGGCGCGCCCGGTGCGAGCGCGCGTGGTCGTCGCGGTCATGCGCGGCAGTATAGCGAGGCCGCAGGGGCGCGGGGAAAACGATCGCCGCCGCTCCGAGGAATCGGAGCGACGGCGGAACGAATCACCCGCATCAGAGGCTAGCAGCGTGCCGTCTGGCGAGCGCGTCATCCGGCTCAATCGTAAGTGGCTCGGAACGCAGGACGCCATGCCGCGGACACAGCAGGAGACATCGTCTTGGATCGTGTCCCGTGCCCGAAGGCACGGTCACCCGACTTACGTGCAGGGCACGTGCCATGGATTGCGCTCCTTGGGCGGCAAGCATCTAGGTCCGGTCGCGGGTGGATGAACGAGGGCGCTTCGCACGATGCGGGCGGATTGCGTCGGGCAAAAGAAAACGGGAAGCCGGAGTGGCTCGGCTCCCCGCAGGCTGCGTGTCCACGCACTGCCGCCCCTCACGCGGCTCGGACGGGACGCGCCTCCTCTTCGACGTGCTGCAAGGCGGCGCGCACGCGATTGCGCGCGCGATACAGGCGCGTGCGATACGCCCCGACGCCCATATTGAGCGACCGGGCCGCGTCGGGGATCGCGACGTCCTCCATCTCCGTCAGAACGAAGGGCACTCGCAGTGACTCCGGCAGCGCGCCCACTGCGTCGCGCAGCCGCTCATCCCGCTCCGCGCGGAGCAGTAGATCGAGCGGCGTGACCGGGCGCAGCCGCGTTGCCACGTCGAGAGCGTGCGCTTCCGCGCCGCTCTCGGGTGAATCGAACGAGACGAACTGCGGGACCTTCTTGCGCTTGTACATCAGGCACGCATTCACGACGATGCGGTACAGCCACGTGCTGAACGCAGAGTTGCCCTTGAAGCTCGGCAATGCCTGAAAGGCGCGGACATACGCTTCCTGGAGGACATCCTCCGCATCCGCGGAGTCGCGGAGCATGCGATTCGCGAGGCGCTGCATCGTGGGGGAATGTCGCCGGAGCAGTTCATCCATCGCCCATCGCTCGCCGCGCTGCGCCAGGGCGACAAGGGCGGTGTCCTTGAGCTGGACGTCGTCACGGTCCACGGGGAGACCGTCGTTCATTCATCACCTCGACTTTCGTGTACCGACCAGTCGGTACAGCGTGAAGCAGTAGATGCTCGTCACGTCGCGCGGGTTGCGAGGAGCCCCACATATTCTTTGAATCTCCTCACACCCTCCTCCAGGTACGCGACGCTTCCCTCGGTCTTCATTAGAAGCAAACTGCCCTCGATGATCGTGAGCAGGAAGCGGGCAAGCTCTTGCTCGTCCACGTCATGCGGGAGGGTTCCACGCGCTTTCGCATCGGCGAAACGGTCGGCGAAGAGGCCCGCCTGCCGCCGGAACACCAGGGCCAATCGTGCGCGAAAGCCCTCGTGCCGCGCTGCCATCTCTTGGGCGAGCGTACCAAAGATGCACCCCGCTTCGCAGGGGTTGCCGCGATTGGCATCGACGATCATGTCCAATGCGTGGAACACGTCCTCCAGCGGGTCGCAGGACTCCATGCACACGGCCTGCAGTTTGTCCTGCATCGAGGCGAACTCCAGCGACCACGCACGCTCCAAGAGCGCCAGACCGAAGTCCTCCTTGCTTCGGAAGTAGTAATAGAACTGTCCCTTACCTGATCCAGACGCGGACAAGATCGCTTCCAAGCTCGCGCGGTGATAGCCCTGCCCGCGGACAAGTTCGAGGGCGCTATCGAGGATCTCATCGCGTTTGCCGGACATGCCGCCTCCTGGGGGAGTTCATCTGAGTGGACCGTTCGGTACAATACGCGCTCGCTCCCTCAAAGCGCAAGGGACTGAACTCGGACTTGGGTTTTCCGACGTGTTCGCGGTATCGTTAAGGCACTGATCAGCGAGGACGCCCAATCCGGTCCCGCCACCTTTGCCAGCACACCATCTTTTGGGAGGTCCCCCATGCACGCTCTTCGCGTGTGTCGGCTACATGTGTTCCGCGCCCTGGTCGTCGTGTGCCTTGCGCCGCTTGGCGCCCACGCCGCCTCCGGCCAAGCGGCCTACGACACTCAAGCCATCAGTGGCGACTGGGCCGCGTTCGCTCCCGCCACGCCGGATGCCCGCACCGGACACGAAATCGCGTACGACGTCTTGCGGGGCCGGCTCGTCATGGTCGGCGGACGTGTGCCGGGCGCCGGAGCCGTCAACGACGTGTGGACCTTGTCCCTCGCCTCACCGTCCGCCTGGGTTCGACTGAGCACGACGGGCACGCCGCCGCCCCCGCGCGAGTCGCACACGGCCGTCTACGACCCCACGAACGACCGCGTGCTCGTCTTCGGTGGAACGCCGTTCGACGGCGCGGCGGGAGTCGTCTACGCACTTGCCCTGTCGACGAACACCTGGACCACCATCACACCCCTCACGGGACCTGCGGCGCGCGAGGGTCACTCCGCGATATTCGATCCGATCGACAACACGATGGTCGTCTTTGGTGGCCGCGACGCGAGCGCGACGTACCTCAACGACGTGTGGTCGCTGTCGCTCGGCGGCACGTTGGCGTGGACGCAGCTGCTTCCGACGGGAACGCCGCCTTCCGCGCGCCGCTACCACGCCGCCGTGTTCGATCCGACGCGCAATCGTATGGTGGTGTACGGCGGCGAATCGAACGGCGGCGAGTCGACCGAGACGTGGCAGTTGTCCTTCGGTGCGATGACGTGGGATCAGCGCACGACGCCCTCGACGCCGGGTAAGCGGTACGGCCACGGTGCGGCGCTCGACGCGCAGCGCGACCGCATCGTGATCTTCGGGGGAACCGATGCCGTGTCGCACCTGGATCGCAACGATACGTGGACGCTGCAACTCAGCGACTCGACGACGTGGGTGCCGGTGACACCGCCGGGCCCGCAGCCACCGGCTGCAGCGAATGCGATCATGCGGTACGACCCGCCGCGCGATCGCTTCCTGTTGGTGGGTGGTTCGGCGAACTACGCGCAGGGTGGGGGATCGACATCTGTGTGGTCGATCAACGCCAACCTCGCGACGTCGTGGACGCCTCTCACGCCCGCGCCGCGCATCGCGCGCGCGCTCGTCGGCGCGGCGGGCGCGTGGGATTCGCGTCGTGCGCGCACGATCGTGGTGCACGGCTGCGGCCCGTTGGGTGAGCTGACGAGCGACGTATGGTCGCTCTCGCTGGCGAGCGGTTCGCCTGTGTGGACGGCGATCGCGGTGAGCGGCGGCACGCCCGCGCCGCGCGCGTATCACACGGCCGTGTACGACTCCGCGCAGGACCAGGTCGTGATGTTCGGCGGGACGAGCTCGCTTCCGGTGCCGTCGCCGCTCAACGATACCTGGGCGCTCACGTTCACGAACGACTCCACGGCAACGTGGACGCAGCTCACGCCCGCCGGCACGCCGCCGTCGGCTCGAGCGGGACACAACGCGATCGTCGATGCCGTGAATGGCCGCATGCTCGTCACGTGCGGTGGAACGGATCCTCTCGGCACGACGGGACTGAACGACGTGTGGTCGCTCTCGCTCGCCGCACCGCAAACGTGGACGCAACTGGCACCGTCGGGAACGCCGCCGTCCGCCCGCGTGGGGGCCGCGGTCACGGTGCACACCGCACGCCGTCAGTTGGTGCTCGTGGCCGGTGCGACGGGCGTGGGAACCTACGCAAACGATGCGTGGACCCTGTCGCTCGACGGCGCGCCAGCCTGGACATCTCTCAGCGCGGCGGGCGTTGCGCCGGCGGCCCGTCGATACGCGGCCGCCGCGTACGACGCGACGCGCGATCGGGTGCTCGTGTACGGCGGGGAAGACGCGACGGACGCGGCTCTCGGTGACGCGCACGAACTCCTGACGGGGCTCACGCCCGCGTGGTCGGAGCTGACCCCCGGTGGAACATCCCCGGTCGCGCGCAAAGCGCTCGTGATGACCTCGGACGCGGCGAACAACCGCCTCATCGTCTTCGGCGGATCGCAGAGCATCGTCGGCTACGGCGAATTGCGCTTGCGTGATGTCGCGACGCTCACGTTCGGCAACGTGGTGAGCGTCACGCCGCCGCCGGTGACCGCGCGGCCGTTCGCACTCGGCGCCATCGCGCCGCAACCCGTCCGTCGCGGCGCCTCGCTGCGCGTGGAGTTGTCGATTCCCCCGGCGCCCGACGCCGACGCCCGCGTGCAGTTGGTGGACGTGCGCGGACGCGTGATCGCGCAGCGGTCGCTTACGGGTGCGGAGCGCGCGACGGGAAGCGT
>CAZEPH010000032.1:0-13177 GCA_964514075.1 uncultured bacterium
GCGCCGCGCTCCACAGACGGAGGATCGAACACACGATGCGGTACAAGAGCCTGCTTCTGCCGAAGAAGATCGAGGTCGACGAGAAGACCCTCACGGATCGCTTCGGCAAGTTCGTGATCGCCCCGCTCGAGCGCGGCTTCGGTCTCACGCTCGGCAACTCGCTCCGGCGCACGCTGCTGTCGTCCCTGCCGGGGGCGGCCGTGACCGCTGTGCGCATCGACGGCGCGCTGCACGAGTTCAGCGCGATTCCCGGCGTGTTGGAAGACACGGCGGAGATCATCCTGAACTTGAAGAGCCTGCGCGTGAAGCTGCACGGCGACGGTCCCAAGCGCGGTGAGTTCGTGATGAAGGGCAAGGGCGAAGTCACCGGCGCCTCGTTGCAGACCGATCCCGACGTCGAGGTGCTGAACCCCGAGCTGCACATCGCGAGCGTGAACAAGGACGGCGATCTGCGCATCGAGGTGGAAATCGGTACGGGGCGCGGCTACGTGCCCGCCGACACGCAAGCTGGCACCGACCGCCCGATCGGCGAGATCCCGATGGACGCGTTGTTCTCGCCCGTCACGAAGGTGAACTACACGGTGGAGAGCGAGCGTGTCGGGCAGCGCATCGACTACGACAAGCTCACGCTGCAGATTTGGACGGACGGCAGCCTCGTGCCGCGCGATGCGCTGTCGCACGCGGCGAAGGTGCTCAAGGATCACTTCGCGCTGTTCATCGAGCGCGATGAAGAGGTGGAGGACGGCGGCGAGGACGAGGTCGTCGACGAGCAGTCGACGCGCGTGCGCTCGATGCTGGATCGCAGCGTGGACGAGTTGGAGCTGTCGGTGCGGTCGAGCAACTGCCTCAAGGCGGCAAACATTCGCACGCTCGGCGACCTCGTGCAGAAGAACGAAGCCGAGATGCTCAAGTACCGCAACTTCGGCCGCAAGTCGCTCAAGGAAATCGCGGACATCCTGTCGTCGATGGATCTGACGTTCGGCATGGACGTGCGCAAATTCTACCGCGGCGGATCGAGCGCTCCGGCGCCCGCGCCGAAGCCGGTGGAAGAAGAAATCGCCGGCTAGCCGGACGGATCAGAGGAGCCCATGAGACACAGACGAGAAGGACGGCAGCTCAGTCGCACGTCGGCGCACCGCAAGGCGCTCTTGCGCAATCTCGTGACGTCGCTGTTCGAGCACGAGCAGATCACGACGACCGTCGCGAAGGCGAAGGAAGCGCGCCCGCTGGCGGAGCGGCTCATCACGCTGGCGAAGCGCGGCGACCTGCACGCACGCCGTCAGGCCGCACGCGTCGTGCGGACCGAGGCGGTGAACCGGAAGCTCTTCGAGACGATCGGTCCGTGGTACAAGGACCGGCCGGGCGGATACACGCGGATCGTTCGCATGGGCCGCCGTCTCGGTGACGCTGGCGAAATCGGGCTGTTGCAGCTCGTGAAGTCCGCGGAGCAGATGGCCGCGGAGGCCGCGGCGGCGGCGCCGGTCGTTGTGGAGGAGCCGAAGAAGCGCGGTCGTCTCGGGTTTGGCGGACGCAAGAAGAAGGATGCGGCGCCCGAGGCGGAGGCCGCTCCGGCAGCGGAGAAGAAGAAGTCCACCGCGCGCAACTCGCGCCGCGAGCGCAAGGCGTCGGGGGAACCGGCGAAGCCCAAGCCGTCCAAGCCGTCGCGTGGCGCCAAGAAGAGCGGCGGCGGCGCGCATCCGGCCGCCGGCGGCCGCAAGCAGATGTCGACGCGGAGGAAGTCGGGCTAGCGTCCCCCTGCACATTCGTCGATGAACGCGAACCCCCGGCCCGCGCGGGCCGGGGGTTCGTTCGTTTTGCGCGCGCTCTTACTTGTGCGTCGTGGAGGCCTCGACGATCTTCGGTTCCTTCGACTCCGTCTTGGTTGCCACGATGTCGGGCGACTTCGCGTGCTTCGCCTTCTGCGACTCCGCGGCCTTCTTGACCGCCGCCGTGTTGACGGGCGGGACCACGCTCTTCGCGGGCGTCACGGACTTGGTCCCGGACGCGGATGCGGCAGTCTTCGCGGGCGCGGCCGGGGCCGCGGCCTTCTTCTCCGGGGCCGGCGCGCTCGCGGTGGCGGCTTTCTTCGCGGGCTCCTTCGCGGGCGTTTCCGCGTGCTTCTTCTCCGCGTGCGCGACCGGCGCGGCCGCGCTTGCCGGTACCCACTCGATCGCACCGCTCGACAAGTCGTACACGCCACCGACGATCATCACGCGCCCGGCTGCCACGGCCTCGCGCAGCACGTCGGACTTGCGCACGGCCTCGTCGACTTGGAAGCGCACGTTTGCGCGCACCGCGGCGTCCACGTCGTCGCCCTCGGCGTGCACGCGGCGCAGGAGCTCCTTCAAGTTGCCGTCGAACTTGCCGTGGGTGACCACGGCCTTCACCGCGCCGCACTTGGTGTGACCGAGCACGACCAACAGCGACGCATCGAGGTGTTCGACGGCGTATTCCGCGGACCCGAGAACGTCGGTGTCGATCACGTTTCCGGCGAGACGCGTGACGAACAAGTCACCGAGACCCTGATCGAACACGACCGCGGGATCCACGCGCGAATCCGCGCAGGTGAGGACCACGGCGAAGGGATGCTGTGCATCGGCGAGACGGCGGCGCTGCATGTCGTACGGCTCACGCGGCGCGGGCGTGTCAGCGACGAAGCGCTCGTTGCCGGCTCTGAGCCAGTCGAGGGCCTTCTGCGGCGACAGGCGTGACGTTTCGGTAGAGGCAGCGGCGTGTGCCGCGCACAGTAGGCTGAGCGTCGCGGCGGCGATCGATCCGGTGAGTCGGCGCATGAGTCCTCCGTGTCGTCCATCACCGGTCCCTGGGCCGGCGCCCTTCGCGGAGTATCGGTTGCCCGGTGCGGAAACTTGTGCCCGGCGGCAGGCGCGCTAGAAGCGCCGGCTCACGCCGCCGAACAGCTGCTGTGTCGTGACGTCGTGCCCACGATCGCGCTCGAACGTTGCGTTCAGGTACCACGCGCGCGCGATCGCCCAATCCACGTCCCCGCTCATCCATGTGTCGGCCTCGGCGGCGGACGTGCCGATGTCCTGCCTGTCCCGCACGCCACCAGCGAGTTCGAGCTGCACGCGCGGGAGCACGTCGCCGCGTACGGACGCGGAGGCGAGGCGCGTGTCGCTCGTGGTGCTCGAGTACTGCGAGTAGCGCGCGCGCAGCGCGGCGTTGGCGACGGGCAAGCGCCCGAGTTCGCTCGTAACGCCCCACGAGTGGGCGCGATCGACGGCGCCGGTGTTGTTCGCGCGCGCTTCGGCGCCCAGGCGCACATGATCGCCGAGCGCGAATGTGGCGCCGGCCCACGCGCCTTGGCGGTAGCGATCGTCGAACTCCGTCTCGGGTGTGAGGCGGTCGCGATACACGCGCACATTGCGGCGGTTGTCGAAGCCCGCGGTGAACGCAGCGGCCGTGGACGGTTGCACGCGAGCGGTCACGAAGAGATTCGTGAGGCTGAGCGCGGGTTCGCCGGCGTCGCGCTTCCAGCCGCGATTCACGTCCACCTCCGCGACGCCGCTTCCGGAGAACGTGCGCGCGACGACGTTCGCCTGGATGAACACGAAGTCGCGATTGGGCTCTCCACCGTGTTGCGACGCAATCGCGCCCGCGGCCGCACTCCAATGCGTGCGCGCGAGAGGCCGCTGGTGAACTTCGCCAAAAACGCCGTACTCGAGAACGTCGCCGGAGAGAGACATACGCAGCGGCTCGGGCTGCGTCCCCACGAAGGCGCCCGCATGCCACACAAGGCCGGACATCTCCGCGAGCACGCCGTCGAACAAGCTGATCGACGCGAGCGTGGGCGTACTCTGCCGTCCGATCGTCACGCGGCGCGCGCCGCGCGGGTCGTGCACGGAGTACAACGCGCGATACACGCGAGAGAGCGCATCCACGTCGATAGAGTCCGCAGTCACGGCACGCGAGGTGCGGCGCGTGCGCACATCCAGCGCGATGTCGGACCGTCCGCCGCCGCCGTTCACGCCGTCGATGCGGAGGTCCACCGCGATTTGGTTGTAGTGTCCGCTCGCGGAGCCAAGCGTGCGCACGTCGATGTCGCGCAGACCGGCGCGCCCGCGAATCCACGAGCGCGCGCTCGATCCGCTGCGTGGGCGCGGCGCCACGCCGGCGGCGGTGCGCGTGGAGTCCGTGCTCATGACGTGCGGCGTGAACTGCACGGCGTCGCCGGTCGCGGGCATGCGCGCCGCGCGCAACGTATCGCCAGACGCGCGGTGCGATGCGGCAAACGCCACGCGCACGAGCGCGATCACGTCGCCCTTGCGCGACACGCGGAGGGTGTCCCCGACGGCGATGCCCTCGCGCGCGCCGCCGTCCACGTACACGCTGCCGCCGGAGACGTACGAGACGCGCGCGGTCCCAGGCACGGGCGCGGTCGCCGTCGTCACCGCGAGAACCACCACCGCTGCGATCAATGCCTGCCGTCCGGGTGACAGGTATAGCAGGCGTTGCTGTCATACGCGTAGTTGCGCACGCCGCTGTGGTTGCCGTCGGTCTTGTTCTTGTCGTCGTGCGGGTGGCAGACGAGGCACGTGAACACCGCATAGTGGGTGGGACTTGTGTGGCACGTCTCGCAACTCGTCCACTTGCCCTGGTGCGCACCCGAGTAGATCGGGAACCACTGGCCGTCATGATCGAACGTGGCGCCGGTCCATGTGGTCGTCGTGTGGCACGACGCGCAGGCGCTCGGCGCGAAGCCAGCGGCGCTGTGATTCGGGACCGCGTTGTTGTAGTCCGTCGCATGGCAGGAGTAGCAATCGCCCGACTTCCCGTTGAACATATTGTCCGCGTGGCACGACAGACACGCTTGATCGACGTGCGCCCCGGTGAGCGCGAAGCTCGTTGTGTTGTGGTCGAACGTACCGCCAGTCCACATCGTCGTCGTGTGGCACGTCGCACAGGCGCTCGGTTGGAATCCCGCTGCGCTGTGATCCAGGACGGCGTTGTCGTAGTCGCTCTGGTGGCACGACTCGCACGCGGTAGACTTGCCGTTGTAGACGCCGTCGGCGTGACACGCCATGCACGCGGCGGTCGTGTGCGCGCCCGTGAGCGGGAAGTCGGTCTGCGCGTGATCGAAGTTGCCGTCGCCCCACGTCGTAGTGTTGTGGCACGACGCACAGGCGCTGGCTTGAAAGCCGGACGCGACGTGGTCGGGCGTGGCGGTGTTGTAGTCGGTTGCGTGGCACGAATAGCAGTCGCCCGACTTGCCGTTGAACACGTTGTCGCCGTGGCAGGTCATGCACGCAGCGTCGACGTGCGCGCCGGTGAGCGGGAAGGATGTGGCGTTGTGGTCGTACACGCCGCCGATCCACGTGGTCGTCGTGTGACACGACGCGCAGGCGCTCGCGGCGAAACCCGCGGCGGAGTGATTCGGTTGCGCGGCGGTGTAGTCCGCTTGGTGGCACGACTCGCACGCGGTGGACTTGCCGTTGTAGACGCCGTCGGCGTGACACGCCATGCACGCGGCGGTCGTGTGCGCGCCCGTGAGCGGGAAGTCGGTCTGCGCGTGATCGAAGTGGCCGTCGCCCCACGTCGTGGTGTTGTGACACGACGCACAGGCGCTGGCTTGAAAGCCGGACGTGACGTGGTCGGGCGTGGCGGTGTTGTAGTCCGTCGCGTGGCACGAGTAGCAGTCGCCCGACTTGCCGGTGAACACGTCGTCGCTGTGGCAGGTCATGCACGCAGCGTCGACGTGCGCGCCGGTGAGCGGGAAGGCCGTGGCGTTGTGATCGTACGCCGCGCCCGTCCACGTCGACGTCGTGTGGCACGACGCACAGGCGCTCGCAGCGAAGCCCGCTGCAGTGTGGTTCGGTGTGGCCGCGGCGTAGTCACTCTGGTGGCACGACTCGCACGTCGTGGACTTGCC
Organism: uncultured bacterium; assembly: GCA_964514075.1. Lineage (GTDB taxonomy): Bacteria > Eisenbacteria > RBG-16-71-46 > CAZEPH01 > CAZEPH01 > CAZEPH01. The sequence continues at coordinate 5,888 of CAZEPH010000032.1, forward strand.
GTTGTACACACCGTCGGCATGGCACGCCATGCACGCCGCGTTCATGTGCGCGCCCGTGAGCGGGAAGTCGGTCCGCGCGTGGTCGAACACTGCTCCCGCCCACGTCGTCGTCGTGTGACACGAAGCACATTCGCTCGCCGGGAATCCGGACGTCGCGTGATTGGGCTGCGCCGTCGCGTAGTCGCCCGCGTGGCACGCATAGCAATCGGTGGGCTTGCCGGTGAAGACGTTGTCGCTGTGACAGGCCATGCACGCGGCGTCGAGGTGGGCGCCGGTGAGCGGGAACGACGTGGCGTTATGATCGAATGTCGCGCCGGACCACGTGGCGGTGGTGTGGCACGAGGCACACGCGCTCGCAGCGAATCCGGCTGCCACGTGCGGCGGCGATGCCGCCGCGTAGTCCGACTGGTGGCACGACTGGCACGCGGTCGAGCGGCCGTCGTACGCACCGTCGGAGTGACACGCCATGCACGCGGCGTCCACGTGCGCTCCCGTCAGGGCGAAGTCGGTGCGCGAATGATCGAAGGCACCGCCGCTCCACATCGTCGTCGTGTGGCACGACGCGCAGGCGGACCGCGGGAACGCCGTCGCATCATGCGGGGGAGTGGCGCGCGCGTAGTCCGACTCGTGGCACGTCTGGCAGTCAGACGAGGTGCCTGCGTACACACCGCTCGCGTGACACGAGAGGCATGCGGTGTTGAGATGTGCGCCCGTCAGCGCGAAGCGCGTCACGTTGTGATCGAACGCGGCAGCGGTCCACTTGGTGGTCGTGTGGCACGTCGCGCACGCCGACGGCGGAAACGTGGACGTGCCGTGCGGCGGTGACGTCGTCGCACGGTAGTCCGGCATGTGACACGCGGAGCAGTCGCTCGACTTGCCGTTGAACACGTCGTCGGAGTGACAGGCCATGCACGCGGCATCCATGTGCGCGCCGGTGAGAGGGAACTGCGTCGCGTTGTGATCGAACTGTGCGCCAGACCACGTCGCAGTCGTGTGGCACGAGACACACGCACTCGGTGCGAATCCCGCGGCCGCGTGCGGCGGCGATGCGCGACCGTAGTCAGCCTGGTGGCACGACTGGCACGAGGTGTCGATGCGCGTGTACTCGCCGCTCGTGTGGCACGCGACGCACGATGCTGCGCGGTGCGCGCCCGTCAGCGGAAATGCCGTGCGATCGTGATCGAAGCTCGCGGTCTTCCATGCCACGGTTGTGTGGCAACTCATGCAGGCGGTCGGAAAGGCGCCTGTGACGTGATTGGGCGCCGTGGTTGCCGTGAACTGCTCCATGTGACACGCGCGGCACTCCGTCGCCGTCCCCACGAACTGCATCTGCCCTTGCGCCGCGGGCGTGTGGCATTTCTCGCAATCCACCGTGATGTGCCCGCCGGTGAGAGGAAAACGCGTGAGAGCGTGTGCGCGCATCATCGGCCCGCGATCCACGAAACTCCTCGATGTGTGACAGCTCGCGCACACAGTGCCCATCTCGCCGCGGTGCGGATCGTCGTGGCACGACATGCACTGCGTCTCGGCTTTCTTGAACTCGAGCGACGTGTGGCAGGAGAGGCAGCGTGCCGTGGCGTGCGCGCCGTCCAGGCCGAACCCGAATGTCGCGTGGTCGAAGCGTGCACTGATCTGCGCGGGCTTCCACGCATCGGATCGGTGACACAGCGCGCACTCCTGCCTGAAGGAGCCGTGCGGGTTCTTGGTGGGTGGGGGCGCTTGGGCGTGCGCGAGCGTCGCAGCGAGTAACAGCGGGAGCATCGCGGCGGTCACTCTACGCATGGCACGCCTCGCATGTCCCGGACAGCGGGCGATAGCGTACGAACGGCGCCCCCTTCGCCGGTCGCTCGGTCGCGTGACACTGCGCACACGCGGTACGCGAGTGCGCGCCTTCCAGGCGGAAGGTGGTGTCTCGATCGTGTACGAAGAGCGACGCGGGGACGAACGCGTCGGAGGCATGACACGCCTGGCACGCGCCACGATCGGAGCGGCTTGCGAACTGCGCCTGATGCGGATCGGCGTGACAGTCGGAGCACGCGCGCGCGCGATTGTCGAAGCGCAACGGACGCGTGCGCCCCGGCGTACCGATCACCGTCGTGGCGGCTGGCACAGCCTTCAGCTCTTCGTGACACTCCTGGCACGGCACTGCGCGGTGCGCGCCGTCCAGCGGGAACACGCACGAACGATGCGCTTGCTCGTCGTACCGCGACGGGCGAAAGCGCGCAGTCGTGTGGCACGCGCTGCATCCGTGCTTCTGCGGACGTGCGCCGCTTGCGGCGAAACGTCCAGCGTGCGGATCGGCGTGACACGCGGAGCACTCCGCGTGCGCGGGACGCAGCGCCACGCGCGCGTTGCCGAGCGCCGTATCGGTCGTGCGCGTGACGTGACACGCACCGCAGGCGGCTGCGACGTGCGCGCCGTCGAGTGGAAACGCGGAGGACTGATGCCGTGCAGCCGTGTACGTGGACGGGCGAAACGCGCGCACGTCGTGACACGCGGAGCAATCCTGCGCCGTGCCTGCAATCGTTGCGAGACCGTTGTGCGCGTCGCGGTGGCAGTCCGTGCACGCACCGAATGTGAGGTGCGCTCTCCCGCCGGCCTTCGCATCGTGACACTTCGCGCACGACACCGTCGCGTGTGCGCCGCGCAATGGATACCGCGTCTTGTCGTGATCGAACGCGCCCTTCGCGATCTCGTGGAAGCTCTCGGTAGTGTGGCACTTCACGCAACTGTTGCCGAAGCGACTCGCGTGCGGATCGCTGTGACACGCGGAGCAGTCCGTATGTGCAAGCGGCTTCCACTGCGGAACGCGCATGCCCTTCGCGTCGAGCGTGCGCGCGACGGCGGGCGTGGCGTGACACGCCGCGCACTCTACGCGCGCATGCTTCCCGGTGAGCGGATACGACGTCTGTGCGTGATCGAAGCGCGGCGCGGGTGACCACGTCTTCTCGTCGTGACAGCTGCAGCACGATGTGCCGAGTTGCTTGCGATGCGGATCGAGGTGACAGCTCACGCACGCTGGCTCGAGACCGATCCAGACACGTGTTCCGCGGTGCGTGAGCTTCGTGCCGGCCAATGCGGGTGACTTCGCGAGCGCCGCTTTGTGGCATTCGGCGCACGCCGTCGTCGCGTGCGCGCCTTCGAGCGTCCACCCGGCGCGCGCATGATCGAACGTCTCGGGTGATCCGCCGTCCCATGCGACGAGGCGAAACGCGCGTCCACCGTGTTCGGGGTGACACTTCGAACACTCGGCGGCCATGGTCGACGGCTGTGCGTGGAATCCGCGCGCATGCGTTCTCATCCACGCCACCTCGGTGTGACAGGCGAGGCACTGTGCATCCATGCGCGCTTTGCCGCGCAGTCCGGCCGCATGGCACATGAAACACTGCAACGTTCCGTCAATCGATTGGTGCGCGGTCGAGAGCGGTCCCGGAGAGACCTGCGCGCACGTGTCGCGCGGGGCCGTCGCCGCGATGCATGCGGCGGTTGCCCAGGCGACGAGCAGGAGGCGCGCGTCATCCGACACCTACGCTCGCCTCGAGTGCGAGGTCTACTTCCTTGCGGACGATGCGGACCCCGATGCGTTCGAGAAACGGATAGGGCGCCTCCCCGCCGATGCGAATGAACACGGCGTCGTTCGGCACGAGGCGCAGAGTGCCCTGATGATTGAGTACGACCACGTCGCGGCGAATCTCTGCGACCTGGCTGTCGAGCAACACATCCACGCGCCCCGCGGCGACGGCTGCGTCGAGTTTCGCGCGATTGCGGTCCTTTACGCGGCCGAACTCTGCGCCGCGGTACGACAGCGTCACCGGTGTGTTGTCCTGGTGCGCGAGCCCGAGCGCGGACTCCACCGCGCTGTCGCCGCCGCCCACGACGAGGCAGCGCAGTCCGGCGAACGCTTCCATCTCCACGATGTCGTAGAACACCGTGTCGAGGTCTTCGCCCGGGACGCCGAGGCGGCGCGGCGTTCCGCGCCGTCCCATGGCCAGCACGACGCGGCGTCCGCGATACGCGAGGTCGCCCGTGCGCACGACGTAGTGCGCACTCTCGCGTTGGATGCTCTCGACGCGTTGCCCCGTGCTGACCGTGAGCCCCGTCTTCGCGATCACGTTCTGCCACACCGCGAGCAGCGATTCCTTCGACGCGTCCGACACCCACAAGTCGCCGTACACCGGCACGCGCAGCGGTTCAGCGAAGAGCACTTTTCGGCGTGGGTACTTCGCGATCGTGTCAGCGAGCGTGCCCTGCTCGAGCACGATGTACCGCAATCCCGCCCGCAACGCCTCGAGTCCCGCAGACAATCCGGCCGGCCCCGAACCGACCACGATCACGTCGTACACGTCGTTGTCCGTGCGGCCGCGAAACGGATCCGACGCGAGCACGCGCGCACAGTGCTCCACCGCCAGTTTGCCTTCGTTCACCGCGTTCTTGATGAGACCGCGCCCGCCGAGTTCGCCGACCACATACACGCCCGTCAGATTCGTCTCGAAGTTCGGCGTGAGGTCCGGCACCTCCACCGTCTGCACGGCCGCGCCCGACGTCACGACGATCGCGCCGACGGGGCACGCGCTCGCGCACGACCCGTGTCCCTTGCACAGGTCGAGATTCACGTGTGCGACCTTGTTCCGCACCAGAATCGCCCCGGGTTCGGGACACGCATCGGCGCATGTTCCACAGCCGACGCACCGGTCCGCGCGCACGATCGCGTGCAGCGGCCCGTCAACCGCGCGCGGCGTCGTCGCGGCGGCACGCGCCGTCACCAACTCGAACGCCTGAAACGGCGCATGACACGACACGCACGCGGTCGCATCCAGCGGGGACGTGTGCGCGCATCGCGGGCACGTGCGCCGGTCGCACTGGGCTCGCCGTGTGGAGCGCCGGTACTGCTGCGCCGCCAACGCGAGCGAGAGTCCGAAGAACGCGAGCGCGGTGAGCAGCATCGTCACCGGCCGAGACTCCCGAAGAGCACGGCGATCGTCACGTGCAAGAGCACGGCGATGAGCGCGGTGACAGCAAACGGGCGATGCGCGACGTGCCAGTAGCCGAACACGCGGCGGCTCGCATCGAGCATGCGCACCTGCTGGCGCAGTGTCATTTCGCGCCGCGCCAGGCGCAGCGTGTCGGTCAGCGTGGCACGGTCCGCGCCGCGCGACGCGTGCGTGAGCTGCGCGCGCAACTCTCGGAGAGCGTGCGCGCGCCCGACATCGTCCCGCACCATGCGCGCGATCGTGCGAAATGGATCCAAGCCGTCATACGGACGCGGGTCGACGGCCAGGCGCCGTTCCACCATGGCTGGCTCCCACCCGGTGACGGCCGAAATCTCGGTGAGAAGCGCGCGCCGTTCGCTCGCCGCTTCTTCGAGGGAGAGCTCGAGCCCGGAGCGACTGCGCGGAATGCGACCATACAGGTACCGGCCGATTACGCCGCTCACGCAGACCACGATCATCGAGAGATAACCGAGACCGATCAGCCCGTCGAAGCGCCATCCCGCATGCACGGCGACGAGAAGCGGAAGGCCGAGCCCGGCGACCGTGTGCACGCGCATCCACGAGCCCATCGCTCCGGTCCACGCAAGCCAGCGCACCTTCTTCCGCAGCGGATACAGCCACATGAAGAGGAACAGCGCGAGGCCCGCCAGTCCGAGTGCCAGACCCCAATGCGCGGACGGCTTCAGTTGCTGGTGGAGCGGACTGCGCAGGCGGTCCGCGTGCGGCAGCAGATAATACGGAAGATGGAGAAGAGTGAAGACGACGGGGAAAACGACAAGCGCGCCGATTGCCCAGGCATCCGGCCGTATGCGAACCGCCCGCGCGCGTACCGGGCGAGGCGGTGGTGCTGGTGTGTGTGATTCGTCAGCAAGTGCGGGATTCGGGAGTGCCTGCACCTTGCTCTGTCTCCCCGGATGTTCCGCGTGTTGAGAGGTCACCGCGCCGGGCAGATGTGGGGAGCTACCCTGTGCACTGCGTTACAACCAGCGTGTAGAGCGAATCGACACCTGGGAAGTTCCAGGTATCTCCCCGGTTGCGGTGATGCACCGCGTGTCCATTCCTATCGGCACCCCGCTGGATTGGGTTGAGGTGACTTTCGATCACGCCTCCCGCCAGCCGACTGTGTGCCCGCGTCCGAGAACGCGAGAATCGCCGCACGGCGAGTCCAAACGTGCCATGCAGAGTGCAACCAGCGGCGACTCACACGGAGTCCCGACAGTGCCTAACCTGCTGCACCGACGGCATTCATCCGTGGAGTGCCGAGAGTGCTGTCTGGGAGTCCTCCTGTACCGGCAGGGACGCTTGTTCGCATGTCAACGACGCTCCCGAACCCGGCGATGTTCAGAGAGGAGGGGCGCCATGCCTCTTGCTGCGCTGTTCCGACCCTGTTCCGCGCGGAAGTCTCCGTCGATCTCCTGAGCGAGCCGGTAGACACACAACCCAACGCAGGACCCTGGCCGACCATTGCGCTCGATGAGTGGGGGAATCCCCACGTCGCATACACGGTAACGGGGACTCTGTACTACGCCTCCCACGCCGGAGGCTTGTGGACGACGGAGCAGGTGGATCCCACGAGTGCCAACAACACGTCCGCTTCCGCGCTCGCCATCGACGCGAGCGGCAATCCACACATTGCCTACGTCGCATACCGGGCGGGGAGTCACACGGTCTGACGTCGTCGGGGAATCGTCTCACGCTCGACGTGCCGGCGAACCCTCCCGGTGTGGGTGAGACCTTTGTGGTGCGTCTGCTGCTCGAAGGGACCGGCAATCTGCAAGCGATCACCACGCAGCTGGATTACGACCGCGCCGTGACCGCGCCGGTCGCAGTCGACCCCGGGCTGTTGTTGGCGACGCAGACGGAACCGGCCCTTGCGGTGTCATCGGAGCCGGGGAACGTGGATGTTGCCGTGTGTGGCCGGGGCGCCACCCTTCAGGGGAGTGGTGAACTCGCGCGTCTAACGTTCCGCGTGGTCGGCGCAGGTGCTCCTCGGATCACGCTCGCCTCCGCTGAAGGGCGAACCACGACGAACGAGTCGGTCGAACTGGGGGGCTCATCTCCGGCGGTCTCGCCCGCCCCCGCGCGCACGTACCTCGGAAGCATCGAGTGGAATAGGATCGGCGGTGTGGCGACGATTCACTATGGTTTGCATCAACCGGGGCTGGTTCGCCTCGCCGTGTTCGACACCCGAGGGAGGTTGGTGCGAACTCTCGTGAACGAGCAGCAGGCCCGGGGGGAGCGCGTGGCGACATGGGACGGTACGGCCACGCGCGGATCCGCCGTGAGCACGGGAGCCTAC
>CAZEPH010000033.1:0-12573 GCA_964514075.1 uncultured bacterium
CGTTAGGTCGACGATGATGTTCCCTCGCGGAGCGGGTACAGAAGCCCGTCCTCGATGCGGTAGAGCATCGGCGCCACGGGAATGAGCGGGTAGCGCTTGCGCAACCGCTCGGCTTCCGCGAGCACGAAGTCGATCGCGTTGCCGATCTCGAACATCGGCGCGAAGTTCATGAAGTGCTCCTCGGCGGTCGCGCGATCCCACCCCGCGCGTTCGACCAGCCCGTGCACGAACGCGTCGCGCCGCGAGATCAGGTTCACCATGCCGCAGTTCGTGTGCGCGAAGAGCGCGATCGCACGCACGCCGCCGACGGCAATGGCGTACGACACTTTGAACTCCGAGTACCGCAAGTTGCCGCCGCCGGCGCGCAGTACGTAGGCGAAGTTCTCCGGGAGGCGCAGCAGGTTGCGGTGATCCATGCACATGCCGATGAGCAACTCGGGCCGCTCGAAGCGCTCGCGCGTCTCGTGCAGGTTGTGAATGCGCAGGAGGACGTCGAACGGTGTGTCGCGGAGGTGCGCGGGAATGTCGTTCGCCGCGTGCACGGGGATGATGCGGTCCATGTTTACCCTTTCGTCGTGAGTGCGCGCCCCGCGACTCGCGTGTCGCCGCGCCGGGACGTGTAGCCCTGCCGGTCCAGCCATTCGAGCAACGGTACTGCATGTTTGCGTGAGACGCCGCACGCATCCTTCATGTCGCCGACGGCGAGCGTGTCGGTGCGCGCGAAGTGCTCGCGCACGCGCGCGATCACGTCCACCAACGCACCGGACGCGTACACGAAGTCCGACGAGATCCGCTCGACGCGTCCCTCGAACGCCGCATGCGCGAGCAACTCGCGCGCATCCTCGAGAGAGACGTGCGCACGCGCCGCGACGTCGGTGCAGACGTCGTCCGCGTTCGGCGGAGCGAAGCGTGCCTCCGTCAGTGTGGCGGCGAGCATGTCGTGGGCGCGCGCGTGCGCAGGCGCGAGCGCGAGCGCGGCGGTGTCCGCGCGGAGTCGGTCCTCGCGGGCGTACAGACCGCCGTTCGAGACCGCGGCCGCGAGCGCCGCGTCGAAGAGTGCGGGGGAGAGCATCTTCGCGAGACGGCTCTTCATTTCGCCCTTCGTGATGCCCCAGCGGAGCGGGTGTTCCCTCTGATAGTCGCGTGCAGTCGCGACCACGCGGAGCGCCGCATCGGCTGCGGTGTCCGCGTGCACGAACCCGGAGCCGATCGCGACGCCGACCTCGGGCATCAACGCGGACACCTCCTCGCGCGCGAGCGACGCACTCCGCGCAAGCGCGTCGAGCGACGCAGGCGTCGCACCCGCCGCACGCAATGCATCGGAGAGACGTTCGAGCGGCGTGCCACTCTCCGCCGTTTCCAGCCGGCGCACCAACTCCGGGTCCCGCCCGCGGTGTCGCGCGGGCACGGGATCGAGCACCGTGCCGCCGCCGATCGTCGCGAGCGGCGAGTACGAGCGCAGCACGAAGAGATCGCCGCGATCCGCGACGATCGGCGACTCGCAACGCAATTGCGCGAGCACGCTCTCGCCCGGCGCGAGTCGCGGCCCGCCTTCCAGCAACACGATGCGCCCGAGCACCTCCGACGCGCCCAGGTAGATGCGCACGCGCGCGCCTGAACGCAGCGCATCCGGCAGCGACGCGAGCGCCCGCACGCGCACGTCCACGAAGCGCGACGCGCGCAGCGATCCCGGCGCAACGACCCACTCCCCGCGCGCGACCTTCTCGCGCGGCACCGCGTGCAACGCCACCGCGGTGCGCTGCCCCGCGTGTGCTTCGTTCACCGAGCGCCCGTGCACTTCGAGCGATCGCACGCGCGTGGTCTGCGCGCTCGGCTCGAGTCCCACCGTGTCGCCCACGCGCAGCGCGCCGCGCCACAGCGTGCCCGTCACCACCGTGCCGAATCCCTCTACCACGAACACGCGATCCACAGGGAGACGCGCCGGTGCGGCAAGACCGCGCGGGGGGAGATCCGACGTCGCCGCGATCAGCGCGCCGGTCAATTGCGGGATGCCGTCGCCCGTTGTGCTGCTCACGGGGACGATCGGTGCATCGGCGAGCGTGGTGTGTGCGAGCGCGGCACGCACGTCCGCTTCGATCATCGTGCGCCACTCGGCGTCCACCAGATCGCTCTTCGTGAGCGCCACGATGCCGCGCGTCACACCGAGCAACGTGACGATGTCGAGGTGCTCACGCGTTTGCGGCATCACGCCTTCGTCCACCGCGACCACCAACACGACCACGTCGATTCCGCCCACGCCCGCGAGCATGTTCTTGATGAAGCGCTCGTGTCCCGGCACGTCCACGATGCCGAGCGTGACGCCGTTCGGCAGCGCGAGCGACGCAAACCCCAGATCGATCGAGATGCCGCGCGCACGTTCTTCCGGCAAACGATCCGTGTCGACGCCGGTGAGGCGCCGCACAAGCGCGGTCTTGCCGTGATCGATGTGTCCCGCCGTCGCGAGAATCGCGAACGACGCGTGCGCCGCGCTCACTCGGGCAAACGCTGCACCGACGCGCCGAGCGCGTTCAATCGCTGCTCGATCGCTTCGTATCCGCGGTCGACGTGGTAGATGCGCGAGATCTTCGTCTCGCCGTCTGCGACGAGCGCCGCGAGAATCAGGCATGCGCTCGCGCGCAGGTCGGTCGCCATGACAGGCGCGCCGGTCAGGTGCCGCGCGCCGGAGACGATCGCGACGTTGCGATCCAAGCGAATGTCCGCGCCCATGCGCTTCAACTCCGCCACGTGCGTGAAGCGATCATGGTAGATCGTCTCGGTGATCACGCTCGTGCCCTTGGCGATCGTGGCCATCGCCATGATCTGCGCTTGCATGTCGGTGGGAAAGCCGGGGAAAGGCGCGGTGAGAACGGACACCGCGTCCAAGCGGTCCGGGCCCGACACGATGAGATCGGCGCCGTCGCACGCCACGCGCACGCCCATCGCTTCAAACTTGTGCGTAACTGCGGTGAGGTGATCGGGGATGACGTTCGCCAAACGCAACGTGGAACCCGTGATCGCCGCAGCCGCCATGAACGTGCCCGCTTCGATGCGATCCGCGATCACGTCCGTCTCCGCCGCGCGCAGCTCACGCACGCCTTCGACCTGCACGCGCTTCGTACCGAGCCCCGTCACGCGGCCGCCCATCGCATTGATGTACTCGCCGAGCGCGGTGATCTCCGGCTCGCACGCGGCGTTCTCGATCACGGTGACGCCGTCGGCGAGCGCGGCAGCCATCATGATGTTCCCCGTCGCGCCGACGCTCGTGACGTCCAGATCGATCGAGCCGCCGCGCAACTGCTCCGCGGTCGCGGTGATGAAGCCGTGATCGATCTCCACCGTTGCGCCGAGCGCTTGCATGCCGGCGATGTGCAAATCCACCGGGCGCGGCCCCCAGGCGCAGCCGCCCGGCAGCGACACGCGCGCCGAGCGAAAGCGCGCGAGCAGCGGCCCGAGCACGTACACCGACGCACGCATCGTCTTCACCAACTCGTACGGCGCTTCGAGTGCGGTGACGGTCGACGTATCCACCGTCAGCGTGTGATCGGTGAGCACGCAACGTGCGCCGAGCGTCTCGAGCACTTGCATCATGGTGCGCGTGTCGCGCAGGTCGGGTACGTTGCGGAACGTGTGTACACCGGGCGCGAGAATCGCCGCGGGCATGAGCGCGAGCACGGCGTTCTTCGCGCCGCCCACAGCCACACGGCCGTTCAGCGTGCGTCCGCCTTCAATCAGGAAATAGTCCATGCAGCAGCTACTTCTTCTGGAACACGGCGTCGTCCACCGCCGGGTTGATTTCGTAGGACGTGACCGTGAGCGTGACCGACGGTTTGCCGTCTTCCGTGACGGACTCGCCGAACGGCAGCCACAGGCCGCTCACCTGCCGGTAGTCAGAGTAGTCGATGACGCGCACGACCGGCCCGCTGTCTCCCAGCGCGCGGAACGATGCGCGTACGGGGCGACTCGTCTTCGGGTCGACGAACAGGCGAATCGCTGCGCCGTCGTTTACGACGTCCAGCACGCTTGCGCTCGCCGAGCCGATCTTCTCCGTTCCGGCGAGAGTCGCGGTGAATGTGGGGCTGCCCGAGGACTGCGCGAGCACGATCGCCATCCGTTTCATTTCGTTCGCCATCTCGGCACGCTGCGACCCGGGCAGATCCTGCGATTGCGGTCCGAAACTCATGAACGCGTCCCCGGGCGTGTAGACCATCGTCATCGTGCCCATCGGCAATTGCACTTCCATGCGCATGCGATCCGGCAGGACGATCACGTGTGACATGACGCCGCTGAATTGCCCCATGGGTGTGTTGAGGTCGGCGTTCCCCGAATAGCGCACGGCGCGAACCGCCTTCACGCGTTCAGCGCCGCCGAGTGCGGTCACGACCTTCGCGAACAGCGCTTTGCCCTTCGCCGCGGCTTGCGGGTCGGCCGGTGTCGTCGGCGCGGCGGCCGTCGGCTCGGGGATCGTGATGTCGATCGGCGTCACGCTCCCGAACGAGGACAAGGGCCGGTCGAAGTCCTTCGCGTTCCCGACGACGAGCAGCGCCATCTTGTCGCGTTGCAGGTATTGGCCCGCGACGCGCGCGACATCCGCGGCCGTGACCTTGTCGATGCCGGCGCGGTATCCCGTCAACAAGTCGGCCGGGTATCCGTAGTAGGCGAGCGTCATCTGCTGACGCAGCACCTTCGCCCGCGAGTCGAAGCGGAAGATGTACGAGTTGAGGATGTTCTCGCGCGCGCGTTGCATTTCGTCCGCCGTCGGCGGCAGTGGGGCTTTGTTCGCTATCTCTTCGTACACGGCTTCGTCGGCTGCGGCGGTCGGCGGGCTCTTCGTCGCCACGAAGAACGACGTGATCCCAGGGTGATCGTAGTCCACGCCCACAGCGCCGCCGACCGCATACGCGAGCCCTTTCTTCGACCGCACATTGGAGAACAGCCGCGACGCAAAGCCGCCGCCGAGGATCTCGTTCATCACGGTGAGCGCGTAGAAGTCCGGCGAGTCACGCCGCACGCCGAGTCCGAGGATGAGGATCGTCGACTGATTCACGTCCGTCTTGTCGACCGCGTACACACCGGTCGGGGGCGTGGTACGCATGGCGACCGGAGGGTCCGGCATGTCACCCGCGCGTTCCCATGCGCCGAAGGTGCGCGTGAGCGTCTCGATCATCTCCGCCGCACGGAAATCTCCCACGACGCCCACGATCATGCGGTTCGGCACGACGTACGCCGTGTGCCACGCGAGCAAATCGGCGCGCGTGATCGACGCCACCGTGGCGTACTCCGGCACGCGCGCGTACGGGCGGTCCGATCCGAACGCGATTTTCGCCGCCTCGCGCTGCGCGATCGCCATCGGCTGATCGTTGCGCCGCGCGATGCCGGTGCGCGCCTGCTCTTTGGCGATCGCGATCTTGTCCTCCGCGAATGCGGGCGAGCGCGTCACCTCCGTGAACAACGCGAGCACGTCCGCAAAGTCCGCGGTCAAGCAGTTCATCGAGACGCCGGCGTCCGATGCGCTCATCCAGGTCTCGACGGACGCCGCGCGCGCTTCCAGCACGTCGTCCAGTTCGTCGCCGGTGTGCTTCGTGGTCCCGCCGCTGCGCCACACGTCGCCGAAGACCGAGGCAATCCCCGCCTTGTCCGCAGGCGCGAGGCGTTCACCCGTCTTGACCATGAGCGTGAGATCGACGAACGGCAGTTCGTGATCCTCCACGACGAGGAGGGTGATGCCGTTGGGCAGCGTGACGCGCTGCGGCTCCACGACGGGCATCGCGTGCAGCGGCGGCGTCGGAATGTCCTTGGGCGCTTTCGCCTGCGCGAAGGCAAGCCCCGCACACGCAAGAAGAGCGCACGCGGTAAGCGCGAGAAGTCGGCGGATCACTGCGCACCTCCCTTCTGCTGCGCGGCCGGTGTCGTGACGATCTCCCCGACCGTGCGGTTCGCGTCGCGGAACGTCTCGTTCGCCACGCGGCGGACGTCCTCTTTGGTGACGGCGTCGATGCGGTCGACCGTGCGGAACAACTCGCGCCAGTCGCCGTAGCGTTTCTGATACATCGCGAGTTGCTGCGCGAGCCCCTCGTTCGATCCCAGGCCGCGCAGGAGATTCGCCTTCGCCCGCGTCTTCACCATGCGCAACTCCGCGTCGGTGACGTCCTCGTTCTTCAAGCGCGTGATCTCCGCGCGAATCGCCTCGCGCACTTCGTCGTTGGTGTGGCCAGGCGTGGGGACGCCGTAGAGCGCAAACAGCGACGGGTACTTCGTGCCGGGCAGCGCAGGAATCCCTCCCGCTTGCGCCGCGATCTTCTTGTCGCGTACGAGCGACCGATACAAACGCGACACGCGCCCCGTTGACAGGATGTCCGCGATCGCGTCGTACACCGCGTCGTCGCGATCGAACATGCTCGGTCGGTGATAGCCCTCGATGTAGATCGGCTGCGACGCGTCGAAGAGGCGCACGACGCGCTCCGTTTCCTGCGGCGGTTCCACGGTGCGCACTTCCTCCGGCGCCGGGCGTACGGGAAGGCGCGCGAAGTATTTCTCGAGCATCGGTACGAGATCGGACGCTTTCACGTCTCCCGCCACGGCGACCGTCAGGTTCGATGGGCCGTAGTAGGTCTGGAAGAAGCGCTCCGCATCCGTCGCAGAGAACGTGTGCAGGTCGCTCGGCCACCCGATTCCCGCGTGGCCGTACGCGTGCGCGGTGAACGCCGCCGCGAGAAACTGCTCGAGCAACTTGCCGATAGGGTTGCTCTCGACGCGCATGCGCCGCTCTTCGTACACGACGTCGCGCTCTTTGTAGAACTCGCGCATCACCGGATGGAGGAAGCGCTCGCTTTCCAGGTACGCCCACAACTCGACGCGGTTCGACGGGAGCGAGTAGTGATAGCCCGTGATGTCGAACGCGGTGAACGCGTTCAAACCGACGCCGCCCGCACGCTCCACCAAGTCGCCGAACTCGTTTTTGACGACGAACGCATCCGCCGCGGCGATGGCGTCCTTCCACGCCTTCTCCGCCGCGGCGACGCGCGCGGAGTCCGCGCGCGGCTCGCGCCGCCGCTCTCGATCGTATGCCGCGTAGGCCGTCTCCACGGCGGCGAGCGCTTTGCGCTCCGCGGCGTAGTTCGTCGTCCCGATCTTGTCCGTTCCCTTGAACGCCATGTGCTCGAACATGTGCGCCAGTCCTGTGATGCCCGGGAGTTCTTGCGCCGAACCGGCGTCGACCATCGTGAAGAACGAAAACACCGGCGCTTCCGGACGCTCGCACACGATCACCGTGACGCCGTTCGCGAGCGTTTTCACAGTGATACGCTTTTCGAACGATGCGATGTCCTGCGCGCGCACGGGCGCAGTGGCAAGGAGGATCGCGAACAACGGAAGCGCGAACCACCGCGCTCCGCGCACCACACGTTGATTCGGCATGGGCACCTCGATTGGGCTCACGACACAGAGGGGACGGAAGACGGCATCGTACGGCGGAGACCGCGGCGGCTCAAGGAGAGATGCGGGTTCTCAGGTCGATGCCGCCGCGATACGCAGCCGCCCGCCCAAGTCCGCGTACAGCCGTGCGGAGGTATAGTACGGCGACTCGCGCAAGATCCCCAGCACGACGTCGCCCTGCGTGTCGCCAAGTTCGAGGACCAGCGCGCCGCCGGGCGCGAGCATGGCCGGCGCTTCGGCAATGAGCCGGCGAATGAGACGCAGGCCGTCGTCGCCCCCGTCCAGCGCGTCGCGCGGCTCGAAGTCGCGCACCTCGACGGGGAGTGTCTCGATTTCCCGCGTCGCGATGTACGGCGGGTTCGACACGATGAGGCCGAGGCGGCCGGCCAGGCCGTCGCGCAAGAGCGGATCGAAGAGGTCGCCCTCGCGCAGGCGCACGCGGTCGGCGCCGAGCGTCGCCGCATTCCGCGCCGCGATGATCAAGGCGTCCGCGGACGCATCCACGGCATGCACGTCGCGCGCCGGGCGCTCCAACGAGAGCGTGATCGCGATGGCTCCGCTGCCCGCCCCGATGTCCGCGGCCGGCCGTGTCGCGCGACGCGGATCGTCCCACATCGAAAGAGCGTGTTCGACGACGCCTTCCGTCTCCGGACGGGGAATCAGCACGGCGGGCGTGACCGCAAACCGGCGACCGTAGAACGTGGCGGAGCCCACGATGTACTGCAGCGGCATGCGCGCCAGGCGCTGCGCGACCCAGCCGCGCAGGCGCGCCTCCTCCATCGCGGTGAACTCGCGTTCCGGCGCGCGGAACAGGTCGATGCGCTCGAGCCCGGTCGCGTCCTCGACCAGGATTGCGGCCTCCGTCGCGGCTGCGTCGATGCCCGCCTCTTCGAGCTGCGCGCGCGTGTCCGAGAGGGCCTGTCGAACGTTCATTGCACCTCCGGTGCGGTGGGGAGCACACCTAGCTGAGTCTACACGGCCGCGCCGTGCACCTGTAGTATGCATTGCATGCTCCGCATCGACATCGACGCCGACATTCGCCGTGCGCGCACGTTGCCGTCCGCCGTGTACTACGCGCCGGAGTGGTACGCCGTGCAGCAGGACGCGCTCTTTCCGCGTACGTGGCACTTCCTCGGCGACGCGCACGACCTGCGCGCCCCCGGCTCCGTGCGGCCCGTCGTCTTGTGCGACGAGCCTCTCCTCCTCACCCGCGACGCGGCCGGCGAGGTGCGCTGCCTCTCGAACGTGTGCACGCACCGCGGGAACATCCTCGTCGAGGAGGCCTGCGATGACGCACGCGTGATGCGCTGCCGCTATCACGGCCGCCGCTTCGATCTTACCGGCCGCATGCTCTCCATGCCGGAGTTCGACGGCGTGCAGGATTTCCCGAGCGACGCGGACAACTTGCGCACGCTCCCGCACGCGGAGTGGAACGGCTTCCTCTTCGCGTCGATCGACCCCTCCGTCGCGTTCGCGAACGTCATCGCTCCCGTGACCGAGCGCGTGAGTTTTCTCCCGCTCGATCGCATGCGGTTCGATGCGGCTACCTCACGCGACTACGTCGTGCACGCGAACTGGGCGCTGTACTGCGACAACTACCTCGAGGGGTTTCACATTCCCTACATTCACGAGAGCCTCAACGAGGTCATCGACTACAGCGGGTATCGCACGGAGCTCTTCCCTCACGTCAGCCTGCAAATCGGCGTCGCCCACGACGGAGACGACGCGTTCGATCTCCCGCGCGCGCATCCGCAGCACGGTGAGGCGGTCGCCGCGTTCTACTTCTTCGTGTTTCCCGCGACCATGCTGAACGTGTACCCGTGGGGCATTTCGGTGAACGTGGTGCGCCCGCTCGCCCCGGACCAAACGCGCGTGTCGTTTCTTTCGTACGTGTGGGCGCCGGAGCGGCGCGCGCGCGGCGCGGGCGGCGATCTCCATCGCGTGGAGTTGGAGGACGAGGCGGTCGTGCAGAACGTACAGCGCGGGGTGCGGTCGCGGTCGTACGATCGCGGTCGTTACTCGCCGGAGCGCGAAAAGGGCGTGCACCACTTCCACCGCTTGATCGCCGAGCGCCTGGGTTAAAGGGGGGAAACCCCCCGGTGCACGATTCCGAGGGGCCCCGCAGCAGCCCTCGGGTCGTGGGAGATCGAGAGGCTGCCTTTCACGAAGGGCGAACGGAGCTGCTCTTTCCGAGCGAGGAGAAGAGCAGCGGCCCGTTCTTTCCGTTGTACTGCTGTCTCGCGGATCGCGCCGCGCCGCAACCCCGTGCCGACTCCCCAGTACAGCCCGTGGTCACAGGACCATAAGGCAGGCTTCGTGCCAATCATCGCATCGTTGAAATACAACAACTTAGACGGATGAAAACGGTTTAGTCGTCTGTCCAAGAGATACATGTCTCCATCGACAGTAACTACACGAAGGACATTCAGGCGGGATTGGCGGACGGCGACCGGCGTTGCCGGATGACGAGCCAGATCAACAAAACGTCGAGGAGCAAGAAGCCCACGAGGGCGAGAACGAGGGAGCGCGGGTATTGAGTGATCGTCTCGGGTGTCGTGACCTGCACGTCGGCCGCGGCAATGAGCGCGAGCGTGTCCCCGGCCGCACCGATCCATGCGCCGTTCGCAAACGTGAGCGGGTTCTTCTGTGAGACCGCGAGCATCAGGATCACCGCGTCCGGCTGGACGCAGGCGTTTCCCCACGTCAGCCGCGCGACGCTCTTGGTCACCTCGATTTTCGGCAGCCCGCAGCTTCCGCGATCGGGGAACACGCTCGGCGTCGTCACCACGACGCGCCCGCTCTGCTCGCTGAACGTGAGCGTGACGGCCGCCGCGTCGCGCCCACTCGTGTTCTGCACCAAGACGCGACGAACGTCCTTCGCGCATGCAGGCGATGCAACGGTCGCGGCCACAGCGAACACGCACAACGAGCGACGAAGCGGCACGATCACTCTCCTGGCATGAGTCGGTACACATCCCCGTCGATGGTCATCACGTAGACCTCACCGGATCCGTCGACGCCGAAGGACGTGACATACCGCAATACGGGATCGAGTGTCCACTGGCGCGGGTGCGTGATGGCGCGGCCGTCCCACAGGAAACTCCGCACCCATCCGCCGCAGTAGTCGGCGAAGAGATAGTGCCCGACCAACTCGGGCAGCGCTCGTCCGCGATACACGACGCCGCCGGTGATGGAGCATCCCTGCGAATGGTCGTACTCGTACACCGGTGGCGTGAGCGTGTACCGCGTGGGGCGCGACGTATCGTAGTCGTGCAGCCCCTCGCGCAGTCGCCACCCGAAGTTGAGACCGCCGCGCGACGCGGACACCACGTTCACCTCTTCCCACTTGTTCTGTCCGACGTCGGCGATGTACAGCAGACCGCTCGGGACGTCGAACGCGAACCGCCACGGATTGCGTAACCCCCACGCCCAAATCTCGCCGCGGTACGAGGACTGTCCGACGAAAGGATTGTCGCGCGGGATCGCGTACGGCGTACCGTGATCCACGTCGAGTCGCAACAACGCGCCGAGGAGCGTTGTGCGGTCCTGTGCGTTGTTCTGCGGATCGCCGCCGGCGCCTCCGTCGCCCATGCCGACGTACAACATGCTGTCGGGACCGAAGAGAACCAAACCGCCGTTGTGATTCGCGTAGGGTTGGTCGACGTGCAGAATCAACACGGCACTCGATGCAGCGGCGCGATTCGGATCCGCTGAGACGTGGTAGCGCTCGACGCGTGTGTCGCCCTCCGCGTCCGTGTAGTTCACGTAAAGGAACCCGTTGTCGCGATAGCGCGGATGAAACGCGACGCTGAGCAGGCCGCGCTCTCCTCCGTCGCGCACGCGATCGGTGATGTCCAGAAACGGCTCGGTGAGCAGCGAGTCGCCGGCGAGGATGCGTATGCGGCCGGGTTGCTCCACGATGAACGAGCGCGCGTCGCCGGCGGGCGCTGTGAGGTACACGGGATTGCTGAGACCGTGTGCCACGCGCGCGAGGCGCACGCCGGTGCTCTCCACGAACTCGGGTGTCGCCGGCGGATTCGACGACATCGAGCATCCGGGGACGATGAGCCACGCACCGATCGTGGCGCTCAGGGTCAGAAGACGACGCGTCGCTCGCATGACCGCGATGATCCTCGCGCGATGCGCCATTCGGCAAGCGGGAAGGTCACGAAAACAGGGGCCGCCGCACGAAGGCGGCCGGCCCCTTCGCGTCGTCTCTCCGGTCAGAGACGACCGATCGTCACGCCACAGCGGCGTTGGATCGATTATACGGACGCGGCGGGTCTCTCTTCAACGGCGGCGAGGCGGTGTGCGCGATCGCGTGCTCATGCGCGCACCGTCCGACTTCGTGCACACGGGTCGCACGGCGGTGACCCGTCGCAACAACTCGCGCTCGTCCGCGTACGACAGCTTTCCTGCCGCTTCCCGCGGGCCGCACCACACCACCGCGTCGATTTCTTCCGTGGGGGAGAAGGCGAGCACGCGCTCGCAGTGCATGCCGTAGAAGACGACCATCTTCGGCCTCCCATCCGCGAGCACGTACGACACCACGCCCGCGTGCTGCTCGATGGCCGCGTCGCAGGACGCTTCCTCGAGAACCTCGCGCACTGCCGCCGCGCGGAATCCTTCCATCGGTTCGAGTTTGCCTTTGGGGAGAACCCAATCCCGGTGACGCGTGCGATGGACGAGCGCGTACCGCAGGCGCCCGCCGTCGACGCGGTGCACCACACCGCCGGCCGCGAGGATGACGTGCGTCATGCGGCGACCGCCGCCGCCGCGCGCATGCGCCGGTCGAGTCGCGCCATGAGCACCGCGGACACCGCGAACAACGCACACGCGACGAGGAACGTCGTGCGACTTCCCGCGAGCTCGTACACCGCGAGTCCAAGCGGATTGCCGATCAACCCGCGGATTCCCACCATCGTGACGTGCACGCCCATGTATGCAGCCGCGTCGCGGCGTCCGGCGAAAAGAATCGGTCCCATGGCCCAGGACAGCATCGCGGCCGCGGCCGATGCGCCGTACACGACGAACGCGCCGTACACGCCCCAGATGTCGTGACTCATCGCGAGCGCGAGAGGGAAGAGCGCGTACGCGGCAAATCCGATCGCGCCGATGCGCACCGCGTTCCATCGATCCAGC
>CAZEPH010000034.1:0-12554 GCA_964514075.1 uncultured bacterium
GCGTACTCGCTGGCGCACACGGCACACGTCTCCAAGTGACTCCGCACGAGGACCATTTCTTCCGAGGTCAACTCGCGGTCGAGGTACATGTCCAAACGGCGGAACATCTCCTCACAGGTGAAACGATCGAGTCGTGGCGACACGCTAGAGAGTCTCCATAGGTCGAGAGGCAAAAAGGCCGGCATCGTCGGCGATGTGCCACAGTTCCTTCTGCAGGATCCGCCGTGCGCGATGCAGGCGGGATCGGATGGTGCCGATCGGGCAGTCGAGAATGCGCGCGATCTCCTCATAGCTCAGATCTTCGATGAAGAACAAGCTGGCGGCGACGCGGAAGTCCTCGGGGAGCCTGTCCAGCGCCGCTGCCACGTGTTCCGATTGAATCCGTTCCACGATGCGCGCCGCCGGATCGCCCTCGCTCGCCAAGAGTCCGGCACCCTCGGCACGCACGTACATGTAGAGTGATGGAACCTCCTCGATGTCGACGGTCTCGGGTCGCCTCTTGCGCTTCCGGTACTCCCCGTAGAAGGCGTTCGTCAGAATACGAAAGAACCACGCCTTGAATCGGGTTCCCGGTTCGAAGGTGTGAAATGCGCGAAATGCCTGATACGTCGCATCCTGGACCAGATCGTCCGCATCGGCCTGATTGCGCGTCATGTGCAACGCGGCGCGCGCCGCTGCCGGGAGGATCGGCTCGAGCAAAGACATGAACTCGTCGCCCGACGCGCTGAGGGGGGAGTCAGTCATGTAGGAAGCGTAGCAACCCCCTGCGGGCGGGTCAAACGTGGAACCGCGTGGCGCACGCGTGCATTGACAGCGCGACGACCCATCCGGAGGACGACCCCATGATCCACTCCCGCAGGATCCGCGTGCATCATCCCTCGGCGGAGGACGATATCGTCTTGCGCACCTCACGCGATTGGGAGGCGGACGTTCTCGCGGATGCGCGCGACGCGCGCGGCGTGCGCTCCTTCAGCGTGCGCAGCGAGGAGCCGTTTCTCTACTGCAAGCCGATCGTGCGCACCGGCGGCGACCCAACGTGGGCGCAGGGCGAGAACGTTCTCGTTACCCTCACCGAGGCCCGCGCGCTAGACATCTACCCGCACTTTGGAGCGGACGCGGTGTGCAGTGTCTGTTCACTCGTGGAAGTGCCGTCCACCGTCGCGGGGCACGCGTACAACGTGCGGGTCTTCCTGCCGCCGGGTTATGCGGAGAACACGCTCAAGCGATACCCGGTGCTCTACATGCACGACGGGCAGAACGTGTTCTTCCCGGAGGAAGCCTTCGGCGGACACGACTGGAAGCTGGAGGAAACGCTCGGCGTGCTCACCTCGATGAGCATGATCGAAGAGATGATCGTCGTGGGCATCTACCCCACGGATCGCATGAGCGAGTACACGCACCCGGGATACGACGCGTACGGGCGATTCATCGTCGAGGAACTGAAGCCGTTCGTGGATGCGACGTACCGCACGCTTCCCGACCCCGCGCACACGGCGATGATGGGATCGTCGCTTGGGGGGGTGGTGTCGCTCTGCATCGGGTGGAGATGGCCGCACGTGATCGGCAAGGTGGCGTGTCTCTCGAGCACGTTCGGCTATCGGGACGATCTCTTCGACCGCGTGCGGACGAGCGCACGGCCGCCGCTCCACGTGTATCTCGATTCCGGGTGGCCCCGGGACAACTACGAGGTGACGCGCAGTATGCGCGATACGCTGCACGCCCGCGGATTCGCCGACGGAAGAGATCTACTGTACTTCGCGTTTCCGCACGCGCAGCACAACGAGCAGTCGTGGGCGATGCGCGCGCACATTCCCGTGCAGTTCTTCTTCGGTCCGTCGCACACGGACGCACCGCCGCGGCGACGCACCGCAGCAGTGAAACGCTCTCCCCCCGCCGTCTCGCGTCGCCGCTGACGACCTTCGAGCCGCTCGCTCGGTGCACGCGCGCGCCTCGTGGGACCGATTCACCGACGAAGCAGGACATCCCAGGCGTTGCGCGGGCTGTCGCCCGAAAGACGCCTAGAGATCCTTCTTGAGCTTCGCGAGAATCGTCTCCTGCACCGCCGGCTGCTCGTAGAAGTCCTGCGCGAGCCGCTTGCCGATGTCGAGCATGCGCTCGGGGATTTCCGCCGGCGCGTCGCTTCCGACGACGACGTGCGAACTCAAACGCAGCGCGTCATCGGAAATCTCAACGCGATCGTGACGGGACGGAGCCTCGGCAGCGGCGTCCGCGCGCGCACGCGCGGCTGCCACGTCCGGCGCAGCTACCTGCGGCCGGGTCTCAATGTGCCCGCCGCTTCGCGGTCCAATAGGATTGATTGCCATCGCTACCTCTGAGCTAACCCGTCCTGGGATGCCGTGTTCACCCTGGTGCGTCCTGCATGTCGGGTCCTCACGTTCATTGTCGGTCCCCGGAGGGAGAACTGTAGTCCGGAGTGGGAGAATTCGTCGCCGACGAGTGCGCCGCGTCCACGGAGACAGGCACGCCCAAGCCGGCCGCCAATTCCCTGTTGATGCTGATCAACGCGTCCAGCTTGTCGGCACTCGGCTTCGCGTAGATCTCGAGAGTGCGTTTGTCGACGAACGCGCTGATCTGCAGAATGCGCAGCCGGAGGTCTGTCGGAAGAGGGCAATCCTCCCGCCCCATCTCGACCTGGAAGATGCTCCATAGTTGCGTGTTGTAACGCAACGCGTCGCGCAGGCGGGTGGGACGATCGGGCGCGTCCCAGTTGAGCTGGCACGCCTCGATCTGACGCGCCGCTTTGGCCAGAACCGCCGCCTCGAGCTCCCGGCTGGAATGTGCAGTCTTGCTGCCTGATTCATACGCCTGTGCCGCGCTGCGATACACGTGCGAAGATCTCCCGTTCCCGTTCCAGCAGCGGACGCGCGCTCTTGACGGCCTGGTACCACTCTTCCCGCGCGATGCATTCATCGATCATCGCGAGAAGCGGGACCAAACTGGGGGCCGCGTCCCGTACTTCATCGACCAGCGAGCGGTAGACGATGAGCAAATTCTCGCGATGTTCCGCATCCACGTACAGAAGCTGGAGCGCCAGGTAGATCCGCTCGCAGGGCGTGTGCACGGCGCGGGGGCTCAGGATGTCCGACTCCCGGAGGATGGGCACTTCGTTCTCGATGAAGAGCGACGTGCGGCTCGAGCCGTTCTTGATGACGGCGTCGCCGAGGATCGCTCGTTCGTGCGGCTTCAATGTCAGTCGCAGCACGGTGCCTCCAAAAAACGCGCTCCGGTGGAGCGAACCGGCTCGTCGCCGGTTACCCCACCGGAGTCGGCGTCGGAGCGTATTAGAAGAGTCGCAGAATCGCTTGCTGTGCCTGCGACGCCAAACCCAGTGCCGAAACACCGAGCTGCTGACGCGTCTGCAGAGCGAGCATGTTCGCAGACTCCTCGTTCGGGTCGGCCAACGTGAGGTTGTCCGCACCGGTTTCGAGCGTTGCGATCATCTGGTCCGTGAACGACTGGCGGGCCGTCACGATACCGAGGTTCGACGACAGCGTCGACGCCTGCGACCGCAGCTCGGTCGTTGCGCTCTCGATGTCCGTCACCGCGGCATCGATGTTCGCATCGGACGCCCAGGAGCCGGCAGCCGCCGCGATCCCGAGGTCTCCGGCCACGTGCGCGTCGAAGCCCACGATGTCCAGCGTCGTCGTGCCGTCCTCGTTGAACTCCACCGTCAGGGTGTCGTCGTCGAGGAAGTTCGTGCCGTTGTAGGACGCGTCGTCCGCCAGGTTGTCGATCTGAGTCCGCAGCTCGTCGAACTGCGCCGCCAGGTCCAAACGGGCGGCCGTGTCCGCGGAGCGGGCGTCGTCGGCGAGACCCTTCATCTGGTCGATGAGAGACTGAATCGCGTCGATGCCATTGCTCGCGGCCTGCGCGGCCTGAATCGCCTCACCCATGGCATCCTTCCGCACGGCGAAGTCACCAGCGCGGTTGCGGTGCGAGAGCGCGGCGAAGTACGCCGACGGGTCGTCGATCGCGGAGTTGACGCGCTGGCCGGTGGCCAAACGCTGCGACGTCCGGTTGAAGAGCGACGACACGTTTTGGAGCTGCAGAAGGTTCTGGCGTACGCCAAGACCCAGGGTGATGTCGTTGATAGCCATCTGAGAGAAACCCCCTTCTAGGGCTGTCCACCTTCTCCGGCCTTCTGACCGAAGTCCCGGCAAAACCTGCCGGTACTCCCAGGGTCGGACGCGGCGGGAGGGACCTTGAGGGGGGCCCTCTCAGACGGGTACTACTTGATTATCCGAAGAGACGGAGAATCGCCTGCTGCGCCTGTGACGACAGACTGAGCGAGCTGATGCCCAATTGCTGGCGCGTCTGCAGGGCGAGCATGTTCGCGCTCTCCTCGTTCGGGTCCGCGAGAATCAGGTTGTCCGCTCCGAGCAAGAGCGTGTTGATCATCTGGTCGGTGTAGACCTGACGCGCGGTGACGACGCCCATGTTGGATGACAGCATCGACGCCTGCGAACGGAGTTCGACGAGCGACGCCTCCATCTCGGCGACGGCGGCGTCGATGTCGGCGTCCGTGGCCCACGAGCCGGTCGCGCCGCTGAGGGCCAAGTCGCCGCTCGTGTGCCCGTCGAACCCGACGATGTCCAGCGTGGACGATCCCGTCTCGTTGAACACGACGGTCAGCGTGTCGTTGTCGAGGAAGTTCGTGCCGTTGTACGACGAGTCGTCCGCGAGGCTGTCGATCTGCGTGAGCAGGTCGTCGTACTGTTGCGCGAGGTCGGCGCGCGTCGTCGTGTCGGCGGAGCGCGCATCGTCCGCGAGCCCCTTCATCTGGGCGATCAGGGCTTCGATCGACTCGATGCCGTTGCTCGCCGCCTGTACGGCCTGCAGTGCTTCACCCATGGCGTCCTTTCGCACGGAGAGATCGGTGGCGCGGTCGGTGTGGTTCTTGGCGGCGAAGTAGTTCGATGGGTCATCCACCGGACCATTCACACGCTTTCCCGTCGCCAAGCGCTGGCTCGTGCGGTTCAAGAGCGAGGACACCATTTGCAGTTGGAGAAGATTCGTGCGGACACCCGCACTGAGAGTGATGTCGTTCAGCATTCTGTGAAACCCCCTTCTAGGGCGACGCGCAGGCTTCTGCCCACGATCGGCGGATGCCGACGCCGCTTAGTCTCGGTCGCGCGAACGCGAGCTTGAGACGTCAGCAGTAAAAAAAGTGCGGGATCGCACGTCATGTGCGATCCCGCGTGTCACAACTCCGCGCGACACAGAGGAGTGACTACTACTGGAAGAAGCTCAGAATCGCTCGTTGTCCGTCGGCGATGATGCTGACCGCTTGCATCGCAACCTGCCGGCGCGTTTGGAGTGCGAGCATGTTGGCGCCCTCTTCATTCGGATCCGCGGCGACGATGTGCGCGGCGCCGGTCTGCAACGTGGCGATCATGTGCTCCGTGAACGCGGCCCGGGAGCCGATGAGGCCGCCGGCGTGCGCGAACGTTCCGGTAAACGAGCGGATCTCCGCTTCCACGCCGTCCAGCATGGCCTCGGACGAATCGATGTCTCCGTTCGCGGCCCAGGCGTTCGGCGCTGCCGCCCACGCGAGATCGTTCGTGACGTCGAGGCCGTTCACCGCATACTGCGCGGTGCCGCGCTCGTTCAGCTCGACGAGGAGCGTGTCCCCGCCGAGCAGGTTGACGCCGTTGAACGCGGAGTCGTCCGCGACGCCGCGCACGTGCGCGGCCAGCGCATCGAACTGCGCGGACAGGTTCGCACGCTCCGCCGGATCCGTCGCGGCGCGCGCGGACGCGAGCAGGCTGCGCATCTCTGCGGTGAGCGCCAGCATCGCGTCGATACCCGAGGATGCCGCATCGATCGTGCTGAGAGCTGTTCCCATGCCGTCCTTGCGCCCGGCCAGATCCTGCGCGCGCAGCTGTTGGTTCTTCGAGAGGAAGTAGCTCTGCGCGCCATCCACCGGACTGTTGATCCGGCGCCCGCTGGTGAGACGCTCCGCCGTTCGTACGTGCAGGCGATCCGTCGAACGGAGGATCAGCAGATTGCTCTGTAGACCCCGCGCCAGTGCAATATCGTTCAGCGACATGACGCTCTCTCCGTGAGCCGTGTGGTGCGTGATCCCCGCGCGTTAGCGGAGGTAGTCCGTGATGCTGAGAGACAGGACGCGCGAGACGGCCGCGTACGCCTGCTGCAACGATGTCTGCGCCGCGAGCAGGTTCACCGTCGCTTCCGTCGGGTCCGCATCGCGCAATCCGCTGACGCGGTCCTGCATCTGCGCGTTGCGGCGGGCGAGCGCGTCCGTCGTGTATCCGAGCTGCAACTGCCGCGCGCCGATTTCGGCCGCGCTGGCGTAGACGGTCTGCTGTGCGCCGTCCAACTGGACGAGCGCGGCCTGGATGTCCGCTTCCGTGCCCGTGTCGAGAGCGGTCTGCATGGCCTTCAGCGCGTCGAGCACGGGGGCGAGCACCTGGTCTCCCGTGTGGTTCGTGTCGAGGAACACGCCCTCGTCGATCTGCATCTGCCGTACGACGCCGTCGCCGAGGTACGTGCCGTCGGGCGCGAACGGCTCGGTCGCCGACACGCCGCCGCCAAAGATGTACTCGTTCCCCAAGCGCGTGTTGCCGAGCGCGATGACTTGGTCGATGACCTGCGTGATCTGCGTGCGCGCGGCCTGGCGTTCGGGCGCGTCGACCGATCCCGTCTGCGCGAGCGCACCCATCTCCTTCGCCTGCCGCACCAGATCGCTCACGGTCGACAGCACCGAGTCCTCCGCGGAGAGCCGGGTGCTTGCCGTGATGCCCGTGCGCCGGAACTGGTCGATGTCCCGGATCTGGCCGCTGAAGCGCATGATCTGCGCCGCCGTGACCGGGTCGTCCGAGACGGTGTGAATGCGCCGGCCCGTCGTGGCCTCGCGCTGTGCCCGATTCACGGTGCCGAGCACGTCCTGCATGCTGCGCAGGATCCCGTGGTGCATCATCTGGCTGGTGATTCGCATGATTCCTCCTCCTGGCGTGTCGCGCCGCCTGGAGTCTCGGTGCGGCCACCACGAACTTGAGGGGGCGGCGGCAGATTTTCCGTTCATTCCTCCGTGGTCCGTGCCGAATCAATGGTCGGACCAGGAGAGAACGATGGCGACCATCTTGTGCGTGGACGAGGACCCGACGGTCAGTGCGCTCGCGGAGAACTCTCTCCGGGAGCTGTCGCATGAGCCCGTCCTCGCCGCGAGCGTCGAGGAGGCGCTGGCTGTCCTCGGGCGCGAGCCCATCGACCTCGTCATCGCGGACCACGCCGTGACCACTCCGGCCGGCCTGGACGTGCTGGACACCCTCAAGCAGCAGGGGTGGGACGTCCCTCTCATTATCATGACGGCGTATTCGAGCGTGGAGCAGGCTGTGGCGTCGATGCGGCGCGGCGCGGTGGACTACCTCACGAAACCGCTCCGGCAGGAGACGTTGCGCATTGCAGTGAACAACGCGCTGGAGTTGGACCGTCTGCGGCGCGAGAACTCGGAGATTCGCCGCGAGATCACGAAGCTGCGCGGCGCGCGCGTGATCGTGGGCGAGAGCAGCCCCATTCGTCACGTCCTCGAGACGATCAGCACGGTTGCGCCAACGCGTGCGACGGTTCTCCTCGAAGGCGAATCCGGCACCGGCAAGGAACTCTTCGCGCGCGCCGTGCACGAGCGAAGCCCGCGCGCGGCCATGCCCTTCATCACGGTGAACTGTGCCGCTCTGCCCGAGGGATTGGTCGAAAGCACGCTCTTCGGGCACGAGCGCGGCGCGTTCACGGGCGCCACGCAGCGGATGCACGGCGCGTTCGAACGCGCGCATCGCGGCACGCTCCTGCTGGATGAAATCTCCGAGATGCGCCTCGACCTGCAGTCGAAGCTCCTGCGCGCGATTCAGGAGCAGGAGTTCGAGCGGGTGGGCGGACATCAGCCCATTCAGGTCGACGTCCGCATCATCGCGACCACCAATCGCGACCTGCGCGCGGAGGTGGAGGCGGGACGCTTTCGCCGCGATCTCTACTACCGTCTCCACGTCGTGCCCGTGCGCACGCCGCCGCTGCGCGAACACGTCGACGACATCCCGCCGCTCGTGCAGCACTTCGTGCAGCAGGTTGCGGCACAGCTCGGCGTGAAGCCGCCGGTCGTCGACGACGACACCATGAACGCGCTCATGCGCCGCACGTGGCCCGGAAACGTGCGCGAACTCGCGAACGCCGTCGAGCGGGCGGTGATTCTCTGTCGCACTGGACGGCTCGTCCCTGCTTCGTTCGGCTTGCAGGTCGCCGCTCCTCTGCCGGAACCGCACTTCACGTCCGCCGGCGTGGAGATGCGTTCCGCCCCGGTGACGAGCGACGAGTCGGCGGCGATCGATCTCAATCTGAAGGTGCTCGAGCAGCGCACGATCGAACGCGCGCTCTCGGCGACGGGCGGGCACCGGACGCGCGCAGCCGAATTGCTCGGCATTAGCGAGCGGACGTTGCGGAACAAGCTGAACCCGCGTCCGGTCGTGCAGAACTGACCGGCAGCGTTTTCCTCTCGGCGCACGGAAGAATCGTCCGCTCTCGCGCACAACTTTCCGCTGCACGTGCGGGGCAGGATGTGATCGAACGAATGAACGGTCTGCACGCGTGACACTTAGCCGCCGCGGAGTCGGCGTGGCACACGCCCTGCTGAAAGGGAAGCGGATCATCAGGGAGGAACCATGATCAAGGGACTCTTCGGCTCGACATCTCTCGTGGCGCAGTTGCGCGACGGACTCGACGACATGAGCGTGCGGCATCAAGCCATCGCGCGCCGCGTGTCGCGGGCGCTCACGGCATCGAGCACGGTGACCTTCGGCGATCAACTGACGGCGCGCGCACGCGCACGCCGCACGGAGGCGGATCTGCAGCGAGACATGACGAAGCTGGCGGACACGCAACTGCGCTACGAGACGGACGCTCGCCTCCTGCAGCAAGCGTATGCGCGCTTCCATGCAGCGGTACGCGAACGTGCCTAGGCCGATTCAGTTCCTCGCCGGTTTCCGTTTGTCGCGGCAGCTCATGCCGTCCTTGCGCGCGTCTGCCAACGGCATGGGTGTGCAGCAGTCGTTTCTCGAGACGATCGCCGAAAACCTCGCGAACGCCTCCACCACGCGCACCGCGGAGGGCGGTCCGTACAAGCGACAGGTGACCGTTGCACTGCGCGACCCGCGCACCGGCGTGATCGCCACGAAGGCGATCGACGACACACAGAAGGGACGGCTCGTGTACCAGCCCGGTCATCCGGATGCGAATGCCGACGGGTTCGTCGAGTTTCCGAACGTGGACCCCACGACGGAACTGGTCGATCTCATGGTCGTGCGCCGCGTGCACGAAGCCAATGCCACCGTGTTCCACGCGGCGAAGGCGATGTTGCGCCGCGCGCTGGACATCTAGTCAGGGAGGACATCATGACCGATTCGGGACCGTCGTCGACTCGGCCGCTTTCGCCGGCGACACATCACCGGCTGGAGCGCCCGATCACGCGCGACGAGCGCGAGGAACAGGCGCGTCCTGCGTCGCCTCCCGGCTCGGCCGCGAACGCCGCGAGCGCCGCCGGCGAACCGAGTCTCTGGGATGTGCTCACGCCCGAGGAGCGCGAGTTCTTCGAGCAACAAGCGACGCTCGGTCTGCTGACGTACCGGCCGCGCGGCGCAGGCTCCAATGCATCGCTCACACCAACGGGGCGGCGCATCGATGTGCGGGGGTAGGAATTCATGTCGCAACTGATTCGTCCAGACATCATCGGCCGTCCGGCCGTCGAGATCCCGCGCGAGTCCCTGGGACTGCAGCAGGAACCGGCGGGCGCGTCGTTCGGCGATTTGTTCCGTCGTGCGATCAGCGAGACGGAGGGATTGCAGGACGGTGCGCAGCAGATGATCTCCGCGTTCGTGCGCGGCGAGCCGGTGGAACTCCACGACGTGATGGCGGCGAGTGAGGAAGCGCAGATCTCGCTCGAGCTGCTCGTGGAGCTGCGGAACAAACTGACCGAAGCCTATCGCTCAATCATGAACATCCAGTAAGGAACGCATGTTCGACAATCTGCTGCGGTCACTACGAAGCAGTCTCGGACAGGGGGGCAGCCGCACGTTCGCGCTGGTCGGCGTCGGCATCGCTCTCCTTGTCGCCGTGTGGGGCGTGGGCCAATGGGCCGCGACCCCGACGTACGTCACTCTGTACCGCGACCTGGACTTGAAGGACGCGGGCGCGATGTCCGACGGACTGCGCAAGGCCGACATTCCGTTCAAGCTTGCCGACGGCGGCGCCACGATCTCCGTGCCGACCGCCGACATCGCGCGTGCCCGCGTCGTTCTCGCGAAGGACGGACTGCCGAACACGAGCCGCCCCGGACTCGAGTTGTTCGACAAGCCGTCCTGGGGCATGACCGATTTCACGCAGCGCGTCACGTTTCAGCGAGCACTCGAGGGCGAGCTCTCGCGCACGATCAACGGCCTGCGCGGCGTCGATCGCGCGCAAGTGCATCTCGTGCTGCCGGAACGGAGCGCGGTGCGGCGCATGGATCGTCCCGCGTCGGCGTCGGTCGTTCTCGCGCTCAAGCCGGGCATGGCTCTCGCCCCGGAGGAAGTGCAGGGCATCGCGTACATCGTGAGCAACAGCGTGGAGCAACTCGCGCCGGACAACGTGGCGATCATGGACGACGCCGGGCGCGTGCTCTCCGCCCCGTCGAGCGGATCGTTCGCGGGCGTGACGAGCCGACAGATCGACTTGCAGCGCACCGTGGAGCGCGATCTCGCGCAACGCGTCGAGGATCTCCTCGCAACGACGGTCGGTCCGGGCCACGCGCGCGCGGAGGTGTCCGCCGATCTGAGCTTCGATCAAACGGAGAAGACCACCGAAACGTACGACCCCGACAAGCAAGTCCTGCAGTCCGAGCAGCGCAGCGAAGGCACGTTCATCCCCGTTGAGCCCGAGGTGGACAGCGCCGGCACGCAGACCGTCGTGAGCAACACCTACCAGAACTCGCGGAGCGTTGCGCGCAACGTGAGCGCGCAGGGACGGGTCGCGCGCCTCACGGTGGCCGCGCTCGTCGACGAACGCGCCGTGCGCACGGGCGGTGTCTCCGGCGGCGCGGCGCTCAGCATCGGAGCGCTCGAAGCGATGGTGGCGAACGCCGTCGGTGCGGACAGCTCCCGCGGCGACCGCATCAGTGTGATCGCGGTGCCGTTCGACACGGCGCTCGCCGCCGCACTCAAGGCGGACGCAAACAAGAAGACCAAGCCGGACGTGATGGGCCTCGTGGAGCGCGGGAGCCGTCCGCTGGTCGCGATCATCGCCGTCGTGGCGTTGATTCTCATCGCGCTGCAAGTCGTGAAGACGCTCGCGGCGAACGCCTCGGCCGCGCGGTCCACTCAACTCCTCGCCATGAGCAACACGCCCGCCGGTCAGGACGCACTCGGCGGCGTGAGCGCGGGCGCTCTCCCGCCTCCGCGCGGCGAGGACCTCAACGTGAGCGACAAGACCACCGCGCAGGTGATGCGCGTGTGGCTCGCGGAGAGGTCGTAACGCATGGCGACCAAGGAGGCGCTCACCGGATCGCAGAAGGCGGCGATTCTCTGCATGGTGATCGGGCCCAAGGAAGCCGCGAGCGTGCTGCAGCAGCTCGGTCCCGCGGAAGTGGAGCAGGTCGCGCGTCACATCGCGGAACTGCCGCTCGTCGACAGCGACACGGTGAACGCGGTGGTGCAGGAATTCCAAGACGTCTCGCGCGCCGTCGTCCACGTCGCTCAAGGCGGTGTGGACTACGCGGAGAGCGTTCTCAGCGAAGCGCTCGGCAGCGATCGCGCGCGCCAGATGGTGCAGAAGATCAAGCGCGAGGTCACCGACTCGCACTTGCACCGGTTGAAGAAGGCGGCGCCGGAAGTGATGCAGGGCATCCTCCGCGGCGAGCACCCGCAGACCGTCGCGCTGATTCTCGCGCACCTGGATCAGCCGCAGGCCGCGGCCGTGATTCAAACCATGGAGCCGGAAGCAGCGGGCGACATCCTGCACCGCATCGCGGCTATGGAGAAGATCTCGCCCGAGATGCTTACGCTCGTGGAAGCCGGCCTGAGCAAGAAAACCGACCTCACGCTGTCGCAGGCGATGACGGCCGGCGGTCCGGAAGCGGTGGCGGAAGTGCTCAACCTCACGCCCGGCCCCGTCATGAAGGACCTGCTGCAGGGCATCCGCTCGCGGAGCGAGGAGATGGCCGGCAAGGTGGAAGCGCTCATGTTCCAGTTCGAGGACGTGATCCACATCGACGGCAAGGGCGTACAGCGGCTCATTCGCGACATCGATCAGCGCGAACTCGCGCTGGCGCTCAAGGCCGCAAGCCCCGAACTCAAAGAACACATTCGCAAGAACATGTCCGAACGCGCCGCACAAGCGCTCGAAGAAGAGATCGAGCTCATGGGGCCGGTGCGCGTCAAGGACGTGGAGGCTGCGCACGCCAGCATCATCCGCACGGTGCGCGAGTTGCAGGACGCGAACGAGATCATCGTGCGCTCGCCGGGGGGAGGGAGCGATGAGTTCATCGGATAGCC
>CAZEPH010000035.1:0-12309 GCA_964514075.1 uncultured bacterium
CAAGTGCGGGTAGAAGCCGAAGTCCTGCGGCAGGTACCCGAGCCGCGCGCGCAATGACTCCGGTCGCGCCAACACGTCTTCGCCGTCGAGCGTCACCGTGCCCGAGGTGGGTTCGAGCAACCCCGCGAGAATGCGCATGAACGTAGACTTGCCCGCGCCGTTGGGTCCGAGCAGACCGAACATGCCCGTGGGGATATCGACGGACACACCGCCGAGAGCCGTGACAGGGCCGGGGTAGACCTTGACGAGATTGCGAACGGAGAGCACGGACGGGATCCTCCTCACCACTGCGGGACTGAACGCCCCCCGGAGACGCGCCCCGGAGCAGCGGAGTTGCGCGCGGAATTATTCTTGATTCACCTGTGCCAGGTCACTAGGCTACGCGGTCAGCCTGCCCGCCATCCGTCACCCGCACGAGGGATGGGCCGCACGAAGCGCAGACCACGGAGTACACCGGGACTATGAGCACCGCAGTCGCCACGATGACCGCTGCCGGCGTCACGCCCCTGAGCCGCCCCACTCAGCGCGAACAAACATGGCTCCGGAGCAAGCAGTGGGACATGATCTGGATCACCGGATCGGCCTTGCTCATTCCGTTGCCGTACATCGCCTACTCGTTCTTCCACACGGATATGGCGCGCATCGTCATCAACTTGTTCGTGACCCTGTTCGTGGGCGGGCCGCACATGTACGCGACGTGGACGCGCACGGGGCTCGAGCCGCGTTTCCGCCGCGCGCACAAGATTGCGCTCCCGCTCGGTGCGATCCTCATTCCCGCCGCCGTCATCACGATGACGCTCACGTCGTACGTGATGCTGCTCACCACGTTCTTCTCGTGGGCGTCCGTGCACATCATGCATCAGGCCGCGTACATTTCCGGGCGTTACAGCGATCGCGGCAGCCCGCAGCAGTCGCGTCTCTCGCGCTTTCTCGACTACGGCGTGATCTGCACGGCGCTCTACCCGATCGCCGTGTACAAGATGGTGCAGGGCACGTTCAAGGTGGGACCAACCAAACTGTGGTTCCCGACGTTCTTGCAGCACGACATCGTGTGGATGGCCGCGTCGCTCGCGTTTGCGACGATGCTCACCGCGTTCCTCGTGCGCTCGCTGCGCGAGTACCGCGACGGCACCATCAATTGGCCGAAGTTTCTGTTCATTCTCACGACGGCGATTGGCGCGTTCACGGTGCCCGCGTTCAAGAACCTCGATACGTCGTTCCAGGGCTTCAACACGTGGCACTCGTTCCAGTACATGGGCCTCACGTGGCACATCAACGAGCTGCGCAAGAAGCAAGGCACCATCGGCGGCGCGTTCGTGCAGAAGATGTTCGACCGCGATTCCGTGAAGCGTTTCTACGGGTTCACGATCGCGCTCACCGTGGGTGCAGGTTTGTTGATCGCGCTCGTGCGGCGGTACTCCGGTTTTACCATCGACCAGAGCTACTACACGGTGACGCTCTCGTTCCTGCTCGTGCACTACTTCACGGACCACTTCCTCTTCCTGGCGAAGAAGGACGAACTCAAGCCCGAGGCGATGCTCGCGGCGGCGTAGCGACACGAATCCGTGCCGGAAGAACTCCCGGCCGGCGCCATGTGCATTCGTCTGCCGGCCTGCCGTGGGCCGGCGTCGGGGGGCCGAGCCGCCACCGAATGAGCGATTGACGCCCCCCGCCCCCCTGGCTACCATGCCGGTTCGCCCTTTTCGGCCGCATCGGGGATTGCGCCTCACGCGAATCGTCCCACAGCGACATGCGCTCCACCCACACACGCACCACGCGCCGCGGCCGACTCAACGCTGTTGGAGATAACCGATGATCTCGCGGTACTGGAAGCTCGGCCTGCTTCTCATCCTCCTCGCCTGGAGCGCGTACAGCCTGTACCCCTCGTTCCAGTACTACACGATGTCCGAGGCCCAGCGGCAAACGCTCGAAAAGGCGGGAACGCTGCAGAAGCTCAAGGACAAGGCGATCAAGCTGGGGCTCGACCTGCAGGGCGGCATGCACATGGTGCTCGAGGTGGACCGCAGTAAGGTGGCCGAGGCCGATCGCAAGGACGCGGTGGATCGCGCGCTCCAGGTGCTCCGCAGCCGTATCGACCAATTCGGCGTCGCCGAGCCGCTCATTCAGAAGCAGGGCGACGACCGCATCGTCGTGCAGCTCCCGGGGCTCCTCGACGAAACACGCGCGCGCAACCTGATCGGGCAGACGGGTCTCCTCGAGTTCGCGCTGCTCAAGACGGACGACGAAGCGCGCCTCGCTGCGGCGCGCATGGATGCGTTTTGGTCGCGGACGCCGCCCGTGCCGCTCCCGGCAACCGACAAGGCGGACACGCTGCTCTCCGCGCGCCCCTTCACGGGCCGGCTCGCCAGCGCCGAGGGCGCGACGATGTTCGTCGAAAAGGCGGACATGGACGCCGTGCGCCTGATGCTGGCGAATACTCCCGACAGCGTTCTGCCACTCGACACGCGCATCAGCGAGGGAGCGCAGGACGAGGCACAAACCGGGAGCGGACGCTCCGGCCGCCGCCTGTACGTGCTGCGCCGGACGGCGGAGATGACCGGCGCCGGCATCTCCTCCGCGCAGATGTCCCCGAACCTGGATCCGAACCGCCCCGGCGCGCCGGGCGTGTCGCTGCAGTTCACGGGACGCGGCACCGCGCAGTTCGCGCGCGTTACGCGCGCGAACGTGCAGCGCCAGCTCGCGATCGAGTTGGACGGGCGCGTGTACTCCGCCCCCACGATCCAGGAGCCGATCCCGAACGGCCGCGCGTCCATCACCGGCAGCTTCACGGACAAGGAAGCGACGGACCTCGCGATCGTGCTCAAGGCGGGTGCTCTGCCCGCGCCGGTCACGGTGATCGAAGAGCGCACGGTGGGCCCGACGCTCGGGCGCGACTCGATTCGCGCGGGGCTGCGGGCGTCGATGCTCGGCGCGATCCTCGTGATCGCCTTCATGCTGCTCTACTACCGCGGCTCGGGCGTCGTGGCCATCGCCACGCTCGCACTGAACATCGTCTTCCTCATGGCCGCGATGGCGGCGATCCACACCACGCTCACGTTACCGGGCATCGCGGGTATCGCGCTCACCATCGGGATGGCGGTGGATGCGAACGTGCTGATCTTCGAGCGCATTCGTGAAGAGCTGCGCAACAAGCGGTCCGTGCGCACGGCAGTCGACCTCGGCTTCAAGCGCGCGTGGCGCACCATTCTCGACGCGAACGTGACCACGCTCATCAGCACCATCGTGCTGATGGTGATTGGAACGGGCAGCGTGAAGGGCTTCGGTGTGACGCTCACCATCGGGCTCATCGCCAACATCTACACGGCGGTCTTCGTCGCGCGGATGTTCTTCGATTGGATCGGATCGAAGCGCGATATGGAAACTCTGAGCATCTAGCCCCGATGCGCACCCCGACGTACACAGAGGACTCGTCATGCTGGAACTGATTCGCGCCACCAACTACGACTTCATGGGCAAGCGCAAGATCGCGTACGTGCTCACGTCGGCCATCGCCGTGATCGGCTTGATCGCGATCTTCGCGATCGGTCCGCACTACTCGATCGACTTCACGGGCGGCACCGTGCTCGAGTTGCGCTTCTCGAAGCCCATCGCCGTGGACCAACTGCGCCACGAACTCGACGCGATGGGCTACGTCGGCAGCGAAATACAAGAAATCGGCAAGAACACCGGTGACGTGATGATCCGCACGCAGAGCGCCGAGGCCGGCCACGCGCTCGACTACGGAAAGATCAAGAACGGGATCGAACAGAAATTCGGCGTGACCGTGGAGAAGCTGTCGCAGGAATTGGTCGGGCCCAAGGTCGGTGGCGAACTCAAGAGCAAGGCGCTCTGGGCGGTGTTCTGGGCACTCGGATTGATCCTCCTGTACGTCGGCGTGCGCTACGACTTCAAGTTCGCGGTCGGTGGGGTGGTCGCGCTCTTTCACGACCTGTTCATCGTGTTCGGCTTGTCGGTGCTGTTCCACAAGGAGCTGTCGCTCACGACGCTCGCGGCGTTTCTCACGCTCGCGGGGTATTCGATCAACGACACGATCGTGGTGTTCGACCGGATTCGCGAGCAGATGAAGGGCTTCAAGCGCGACAACCTGGCGGACATCATCAACGCGTCGATCAACCAAACGCTCTCGCGCACGGTGATCACTGCGCTTACGGTGTTCCTCAGCACTCTCGCTCTGTACTTGATCGGTGGCACGGTGATCCACGACTTCGCGTTTGTGATGCTCGTGGGCGTGATCAGCGGAACGTACTCGTCTATTTTCGTGGCGAGCGCGATGGTGTTGGACTGGACGCGCCTCACGCACAAGAAGGCGACGGCCGTCGCGGCCGACGCCGGCGGGAAGACCGCGAAGGTGACGAAGCTCCCGCGCCCGGGTGCCAAGACTGCGTAGAGACTTCGCGCGAGACGCCGTCCACTTCGTGGAGGCGCTCGCGCTCCCCGTCGTTGTCGCCGTTGCGCTGGCCTACACCGCGACCAGCGGCGCCCCGCGCGACCGCTTTGCCGATGCGCCGCCGTACTTGCGTCCCGTCGCCGATGGCGTGACGACCATCCCGATCATCACGACCGGACAGCGCGTGCCGCTCACGCGCGGCGCGCGTGGCGAGACGTATCTATTCGTGGGAGCTCCCGACGGCATGGGCGGTCACGCGTCGGCGCGCACGCTTACGTTGCTTGTGAATCACGAGTTCGCACAAGCGTCCGGTCGTGCGTCCGGTGCGGTGGAAAGCGGCGCGCGCATCACGGAGCTCACGCTCCGTCTGCCCGCAGCGGTGACCAACGCCAGCGCGCCGGTTGTGGTGAGCGCGCGCCCCGCCATTCGCGCATTGTACGAGGCCGACTCGCGCACGCCGCTCGCGCCACGGACGCGCCGCTTGTCCAAGTTCTGCTCCGCCACCATGGCCGGCCCCGCCGACGGATTCGATCGCTGGATCTACTTCACCGGCGAAGAGGAAGACACTGCGGATACATTCGATCGCACCGGCGGCTCTGCGTTCGCGGTGTGCGACGGCCACGCGTATCAACTCGCGCGCGTGGGTCGCGCGCAGTGGGAGAACATCGTGCCCGTGCGCGGCACCGGCGCGCGCACGGTGCTGCTCGCGTTCGAGGACGCCGAAGC
The DNA here is from genome assembly GCA_964514075.1 of uncultured bacterium. Taxonomy (GTDB): domain Bacteria; phylum Eisenbacteria; class RBG-16-71-46; order CAZEPH01; family CAZEPH01; genus CAZEPH01. Next base: position 5,135 of record CAZEPH010000035.1, read on the forward strand.
CGGCTCGGGCGACGGACTGAACGCGCAGTTGTACATGTACGTTGGCGCAAAGCAGCCGCGCGCGCGGGACGTGCTCACGCGAAACGGCCTGCGCGGCGGACGCTTCTATACATTCGTTGCAGACCTTGGCGCGGCATCCGAGTCCACCGTCACGCGCGCCGGCGACTCATTGCACGGCCGGTGGGTGGAGGTGGATCCGTCGCTCTCCGCGGCCGCGCTCGACTCCGCCACGCGTGCGGTGAACGCGATGCGCTTCGTGCGGATTGAAGACGGCACGATGGACCCGTCGCACGCGGGCCACGCGTATTTCACGACGACGGGCGATCGCAAAACGGTGAATGCGAACGGCCGCGTGTATCGCCTCGCGCTCGATGCGCGCGACCCTCTCGCGGGCGCGACGCTCACCATCGTCCTCGACGGATCGGAAGGCGTGCAGAACCCGGACAACATCGACGTGAACCGTCACGGCGAAATGGCGATTTGCGAAGACCCCGTGCTCAACTTGCGCGACGCGGGGTTCACGCGTGATGCGTCCGTGTGGATGTACGACCTCGGCACGCGCGCGCTGCGCCGCGTGGCGGAGATGGATCAAGCGTCTGCGATCGCACACGCGCGCGCGGCGGGAGATTCGGTGGACGTGGCGCGCACGCATCCCGGGGCGTGGGAGTCGTCGGGCGTCGTGGATGCGGAAGCGTGGGTCGGCCGCGGCGCGTGGTTGCTCGACGTGCAAGCGCACACGCTGCACGTTGAGCCGGAGGCGGAGACGGTGCAGGGGGGGCAGGTGCTCCTCCTGCGCGTCGCGAAATTGGGTCCAGTCAGATGAATGAACGCGACCGTCAATCTCGCGCCTCGAAATGGCATCCGCACCGCCACTAGCAATCGGGAACAGTGCCCTACCGCAGGGTGCAACTACACACGACGGATGCCCCGCGCCTGGATCATCAGTACCACTAGATCGTCGTGTAAGGATGTTGACAGCAAGACCGGGGGGGGGGGCGTAGCGTTGTCGGAGTAGTCTTCGTTGACAACATGCACTTCCGTAACCTGCCCCGCAGCCCCGGAGGCGGAAATGCTCTCTCCGACACGACGTCTCGCCCTGTCCTTCGCAGTACTCCTAATGGTTTTTGCCCCCACCCTCTGCTTCGCCACAGAGAACGCCTCCGTCGCGGCACAACTCAGTTGGAACGCAACAAACGCTTCGTCCACGAACCTCACGTCCCCCGGATCGCCCAGCAAACTCTATGTCCTCCTCAAACACGGCGTGACGAGCTATCGCGGCGCCGAGATCGACATTAGCTGGGAGCCGGACGGGGACATCGAGAGTGGATGCCTCGCACACGCCCTCACGGAATACAAAACATCCTCCGGTACTTCGTGTACCTACCTGAACCGAGGAACCACCGTGCCGATTACGATCACCGACGAGCCCGGGCGCTTCCACGTGTCGTGGTCGAACAGCACGTCTCTCACGTCGTGCACGAGCGGTGCGATCATCGCGATCGGCTTCGACTTCGACGGGTGCGAGAGCGACACAGCGCAGTTCGTTCTCTGTAGCTTACGGCTACTGGATGGCAACTACGGCGTCGAGGATGTTCCCGCCGAGAGCCTCGGCACGCCTGCCACGGTTTTCGGTGGAGGCAACTACGTTTCTCTTTGCTCTGACGATCTTCGTCCGGATACGACGGGATGCGATTCGTGCCACGCACTCATCGGCGGTCCGTCTGCGACCACATACAACGTGGTCACCGGAACGGTCTTAGGAGTTACGCCGTGGATTGATGACGAGGCCTACTGGTGTGACGACCTCGCGAATCCCTGCATCATGCGGTGGCACGGGGCCGGTCTACCCACGACAGCCACACTGGACTCTGTAACGGGGCTGCTCACATGGATTGCTGGGCCCGTTGGAGACGACTATCCAAACGCGAGCATTTCCCTCTATGCAGGGAGGCATCTCAAGGACACCTATCACTTCGGGATTCAGGTGCTCCCGACGGACAGCATCCACTTTGGACTTCTTCACGCGAAGAATGACATCATCTTCGGCTCTGGCTCGAAGATCGACTCGACGCGCGCGGAGTGGACGAATTTCACAATCCGTCCGATGACAGATCCTTTTCCCAGCCAGGAACTGGATGCACTGGTTGTTGGAGCGCAGGAGCGCGGACTTGATGTCGTGATCAACCTCACAACGGACGCGGACAGCGATGACATCGCCTATTGGCCGCCCGAAGGAGGCGACTCGACGGGTTATCTCCAGAGGGTGAAGGACCTAGCCAAGCGCTACAGCATTGATTCGTCACCGTCGCTGCAGGCGCCGGGACTCCTTCGCTCGGTGGATTGGTGGCATGTAGAAGAGGAGAGTGGTTTCCTGCGGAGCGACGAGTGCGGCTGCGACTACATGCGCGAACTCGTCGCGACGAGAAAGGCCGTCTTGGCTGGCAACCCGTACGCGAAGATTCTGCTCGTGGGTTTCCAAAGCGATTGGTCGTGGCTGGATGCATATGTCACCGGCAAGGCAACTACGGTGGAACCTGTTAGCGAGGATGACAACCTATCGAGTGCACTGGATTCGGTGAGTGCCGGGTTCACTGCCTTCAAGCGCAGGGTGCGGAATTGGTTGGTCGCGAACAACACGACCGAGTGCAACCTCGTGCAAGCTCCATTGGCCTACTGGTACGACGCCATTGACGTTCACTCGTTCGAGCGGCGGGACGTCATCCGTGGCAAGGTCCACTGGATACAGAACCTCGAGAACTACCACGGGCACATGCCCATCTGGGTGAACGAAGCGGGAGGACCTGCATACCAACACCGCCTCGTCGGAAACGAGATCCTCTACTCGGATACCTTGAACGCCGAAAGCGTCTACAAGAACTACGCCGAGGCGTTGGCTAACGGGATCAAGCGGTACGCGTGGCAGACTTTCCCGGGCCACGATGTGAGTTTCCTCTATCGCAACATCGCGTTGTTCCGCGATCCCACACCAGGGTTGGACGCGGTCTTCGCTGCGGACTTTGTTCCGAAGGCCTCGTTCCAAGCGTATCGCGCCCTCACCGGCTTGGTGAAGGATTTCAATGCGGCGTACGACTACCGCTTGACGGACTCCATCCCCTACATCCTCCGCCCGATCTACGATGAGGACTCTGTCTTCGTCGGGACCTACCGCGAGTACCCTTCGCTCGACCTGCGGGACCAGGAAGCGTGCACAATGAACCTGCAGTTCGAGACGGGAGGGTCGCTGGTCCAATCGAATGTCGTCTGGCGAGGCGCGCACTCGATCGTCGACAGTGTGTATGTGCAGACGCAGACGCTCGACTCGACGGCGGTGTTCTATGTTACGAAGCACTCTCTGCAGCCCGATGCCGCACCGGAAGTCGTGACAGTCGCAGCCGTCGTTGAATCGACAACGTTTCATCGAATTCACGCGGATAGCCTTGGGTTGCCGATCGGCGACACGTTCGCTCCCGACACGACCATTCTCGTGAGTCGGTGTCACGTGGGGGTAAGCGGTGCGCCGATCATCATCAGTTGCAGCCAGCCGTTCAGTGTGTACCAGGTCCACTTCGATACGGCAGGCACCGAGTCCTTGACCAGCGTTCCTCCACCGGCGAGAGGGCGGCAGCATTCGGTCAGCGTAGTCCAACGGCCCTCGGGAGAACTCTTGCTAGATTGGTCTCTCACGCAGCCTGGCAGTGAGTCGAGCGTCGACATCCTCGACGTCCTCGGCCGCGTGGTACGAACCGTGAGGCTCGATACGCGCCACGAATCAGAGGGCCGGACGACCTGGGACATCAGTCGACCGAGCCGAGGCAGGCCGGCGGCCGGCATCTACTTCGCTGTTCTCCGTTCGAACAACGAGATTGCTGCTACCACACGGTTCATCATCCTGAAATAATTGAGCCCAATGGCATCTACCCCGCCCAGGCGAGGCAATCTGAACATGCAACAGGAACGTGCCCTCTTCTACACGAGAAGCGCGCTCGTAGCGCGCACACGAGTAGCGGGGCCGCTCGCGCTCAGCATGCTCTGTTGGTTTGCCTGGGCTTGTGGTGCGACTCGTCCCGAGGATGCAATCCACTGGTCGGTCCCCGAGGACTCGAGTTGGTCAGCCGACTTCGCGCAGGTAGGTACAGACGACAATGTTACCGGCGGCTTTGCCGTCGGCGACAGCCTTTTCATCTGCGGCCGGTTTGACCATGTCGGGAAAGAGCCCATCACTGCGGTGGCATTGTTCGATGGGACAACTTGGCATGGATTCGGCGCGGGACTGCCAGATACGGTGAGCTGTCTTGCTCTCTGGAACGGTCAGCTGATCGCTGGCGGGAGTTTCACGCGCGCACGCGGTGCACCCGCCGACTACCTGGCGCGGTGGAACGGCGCGGAGTGGGAGTCGCTTCCGAACGAACTGAACAACCGCGTCGACGCGTTGTGCGAGTGGAACGGTATGCTGGTCGCGGGAGGCGCCTTTGGTGCGAGCACCGACTCCACACTGAACAACATTGGTGCCTGGGATGGCACGGCATGGCACCCGTTCGGGACGGGCATGGGGTGGACAAACAATCGAGAAGAGGTGTACACGCTTATCGTGTGGCAGGGGAAGCTCGTGGCGGGCGGACGGATTTCCTCCGCAGGCGGAGTGCCGATCTACAACGTGGCGCAGTGGGACGGCAGTGCATGGTCTTCCGTCAGCACTGGCACCAACGGAGATGTCTGGGCATTTGGACTGCTGGAGAACGGTGCACGCCTCGTGATGGCGGGGGCTTTCAACTTCGCGGGCGGGAATGCGGTTGGCGTTTCGAGCTGGGATGGCGCCACGTGGAATCTATATAACGGTGGCGCCAATAGCGGCGTGGAAGGGATGGCGGTCTATCGAGGCAAGATTGTAGTTACGGGCCCATTTGACAAGGTCGGTGGCGTCAAAGCAAACCACGCCGCGCAGTGGGACGGGACCACATGGCGAGCAATGAGCGGGGGCATTACGTCCAATCCTTGGGAGATTCGTAGCCCCCGCGTGTTCCCTGCAGTGATACCCTATGGCAGCCTTTGCGTCATCGGTGGGTTTCTTCAAGGTGCGGGTTCCATCATCAGCCCCAACCTCGTCGCATGGAACGACACAACGTGGCTCACGATGGGGGATGGCCAAGGTACGGACTTCGATGTCCGGGCGCTATATCCATACGAAGATCACCTCATCGCTGGTGGTTACTTCATAACCGCGGGCTCACGGAAAGCGCTGCAAGTCGGGTCGTTCGATGGAACAACATGGCTGTCGCTCGCCAACGGTGTGAATGGTGCACCAGTGAGTACGTTCACCGAGTTTGGCAACGCGCTCATCACAGGCGGCAACTTCACAAAGGCGTCCGGCGTGACCGTGAACAACATCGCGCGCTGGAACGGGAGCGCCTGGAGTGCGCTCGGCACTGGCACCAACGGCTCCGTCTTCGCGCTCACCGTGTACAACGGCCAACTCATCGCGGGTGGCACATTCACGACCGCAGGCGGGACAAGCGCGACGTACATCGCTGCATGGAACGGCACGTCGTGGAGCGCGCTCGGCGGCGGCGTGAACAACACGGTCTCGACGCTCGGCGTGTGGAACGGGCAACTCGTCGTGGGCGGACGCTTCACGCAGGCGGGCGGCGTGAGCGCATCATGCATTGCCACATGGGACGGCACGCAGTGGCACGCACTCGGCGCGGGCCTCGCCGGCAGCAACAATAGCCAAACCCCCGGCCCGCACGCTCTCGCCCAAGCCGTCTTCCACGATCAACTCGTGATCGGCGGCAACTTCACGAGTGCCGGTGGCGTGAGTGCGAACTACATCGCCGCGTGGGACGGCACGCAGTGGACCGCACTCGGTGCGGGTGTGAACGGCCAATTCTCGCAAGCCGGCCCGGAGGTCGACGCGCTCCTCGCATCCGGCGATAGCTTGTACGTCGGCGGCATCTTCACGGAAGCGGGCGGCGCATTCGCGGGCTACATCGCCACGTGGGACGGCACGCAGTGGGCCACGCTCGGCAGCGGCTTGCATATGAAATTCCCGACGGGCGGTGGGGCGTTTGCGCTCGCGATGTACCAGGGATCGCTCTACGTGGGCGGCGACATGGATACGGCGGGCGGGAAGCTGTCAGCGTACATCGCGCGGTGGGATCCGCCAGCGCCGCAGTCGACGGCGGTCCATGATGCACCTCCGCGCCCGCGCGCGCTGCTCGTGCTGGACGGCCCGGCGCCGTCACGCACGCACACATCGCTCACATTCATGCTCGCGAGCACGAGCCCTGTGCGTATCGACGTGTTCGACTCAACAGGCCGCAGCATCGCAACTCTCGTCGCACCGCACGTGCAACACGCAGGCACGTACCACGCGGAGTGGGACGGCATGACACGCGACGGAATCCCCGCAAGCACCGGCGTCTACTACGCGCGCCTCGTCGCAGGCGGACACACGGAGTCCGTCACAATCGTTCGCGACTAGAGCGACGGCCCCGCGAGCATGTCCTCGACCAACGCACCCACACGCGCCGCAAGCGCCGCGCGCGCTACTGCGTAGTCCGCACTCACCGGCGGCACATCCGCCCAATCATCCACGGGTGTCGCCGGCGGCGCCGCAAACGGCAAGGCCACACCAAACGTAACAATGCGCGCCGCCGTCTTCACGTTGTCCTCAGCGATCACGGTCGGCGTCACGTCACCGGACAACGCCTCCGCCTCCAATCCCGCACGAGCGGCCGGATGAATCTCCGGGTCCGGCGCAATGCCGCGCGACGCAGCAAAGGCATTCAATCCGCGCCGCCGCGCGAGCTGATTGAACAACGCGGCGGCTACCACGCTCTTCGCCGCCCCATGCTCGCAGACGAACAACACAAGCCGGCGTCCCATGACAGAGCTACCTCCCGGGATTCTCCGAGAACTGATCGCGCTTGGCTCTTACGTCCTTCCACTGCTCGGCCTCGGGCAGCGGGTCCTTCTTGTAGTTGATGTTCGGCCATGCCGCGGAAAACTGTCGGTTCAGTGCGGCGTACTCCTTCCACTCCGCGGGCAAACTCTCTTCGGGGAAAATGGCCTTGGTGGGACACGTCGGCTCGCACGCGCCGCAGTCGATGCACTCATCCGGATTGATGGCGAGCGAGTTCTCCCCTTCGTAAAAGCAATCCACGGGGCACACCTCGACG
>CAZEPH010000036.1:0-12293 GCA_964514075.1 uncultured bacterium
ATCGCCGCCGTCCGCCACGCTCGTCGCGTTGCACGATCCGCAGGCGACCTCGTGCGACGTGATCACCACGTTGTCCACCCAGAGCCCGCTCAACCCCGTGTTGCTGTCGGTGCTGAGCGAGAAGCGCGGGATCATCGTCTGACCCGCCATGCCGACGAGGCGCAGGCGGACGTGTTGGAACGCGAGGTTGTTGCCGGACCAGCCGGAGCGATCGCCCACGTTGCTGCCGCTCGAGCGCACGATGTAGTGCGTGTAGCGGTTCACGAACTCCACCACGTCGGACGAGCCGAAGCGGCTGCCGCCCGTCGCGTTCAACTGGTACTCCCACGAGAACCCGTCGAACGCGGTGCGCGCATCCTGCGCTTCCAGGTCCCAGCGCGCGTCGAACTCCACATCCACGTACTGCGCGGTCGCCGGCACCGCGACGATCGGGCCGTACAGTCGCCCGAAACTCGTGAAGGTCGCATCCGGGACGAACGCAGCGTTGGGCGCGGAGAGAAAGTTCGTCGTGACCGTCGTCCAGTCGTTTGGCGCGCACGTCGTGCAGCCGTTCACCGACGACCAGCCCGCGGGCAGCGCCGGCGGAATCGCCGCATCGAAGTTCTCCGAGAGCAGAACCGTGGACGACGTGATCACGCCCGACGGCACGACGACCGTCTGAAACACCGACGACGTGCCCGTCGCACTCAACGTGAGCGTGAGCACGATGCTGTCGCCGCACGGGAACGCGGAGTCCAACATGATCTGGTATGGCGTCGACGGCAGTCCGCTCGCGAGCGACGCGAGGTCCGGGTACGACGACGACGCGCTGAGTACCGTCACGCCCGGCGTGACGGCCGAGAGCGTTCCGCTAATGCCCGTGAGCGTAGAGCGACCGATGTTCTCCACCGGAATCGTGAGCGTGCCCGTTTCGTTGGCGACGAGCATCCCGTCGTCCGCGCCGCATCCCGTGTCGGTGAGCGACACCGAGCCGGGGCGCACACGCAGCGGTGCGTATTGCGTCGCGGAGTTCACCGTCACGGTGAGCGCTTCGGGGTTCGTGCCCGCGGGATTCGGGTTGGCCATCCACGCAAACGTCGCCGCGGAGTTGAGTCCCGACGACGCGGCGTCGATGTAGTCGCCCTGGTGCGGCGCGCTGTAGTTGTTACCGACCTCGTTGCGGAACGCGGACGACGTCACCGGCACCGGCGACGAGAACGACGTACCGAAGTTCGACGACCAGGCCCACATGACGTCCATCCAGTCTTCCACACCGCTCCCCGCGGACTCGTCGTACCAGAAGATGTCGATGCGTCCGTCGCTCGCGGCGGTCACTGTGGGGAAGCACTGCGGGCGTCCGGTCGATCCGTCGTCCACGTTGACCAACTGCGCGGCGCCGAACGTGGAGCCGCCGTTTGTCGAGCGGCGGTAGAAGATGTCGCCGAAGTCGTTCGTCACGCCCGCGTTGAACGAGGCCGCGTACACCAACTCCACGCCGCCATCCACCGGATTCACCGCAATGCTCGGGAAGCTGTTGTTGCGATCGAATCCGTACGGCGGAAGGATCGCCTTGAAGTTCGGGTTGAGCAGCGTCGTGGTGAACGTCACGCCGTTGTCCGTCGAACGCGAGAACCCGATTTGCCGGTTCGAACTCACCGTCGCGAGAAACGCGACGTACACGTTGAGTCCGTTCGGGTCACAGGCGACGACCGAGCCTTGACCACTCCCGGTGTACAACACAGTGGACGGCGCCCATGTCGCGCCCTGGTCGTCGGAGAAGGTGCGGCGGATCGTGCTCGTGGCGCCGAAGTCCGTCCACGTCACGATGACGCGCCCCGTCTCCTTGTCCACCGCGACCCACTCCTTGTCGGCGGAGCTCAAGGTGGCTGCAGTGATCTCGAACGGCCCCGCCCACGTGGCGCCGTTGTCGGTCGAGCGGTGAATGCAGAGCGTGCTCTGTCCGAGCGCGTTCCGGAAGAGCGACGTGTAGTAAAAGATGGGCGATCCCACGCTCGGCTCCCACACCGCGACGCACGGGTCGCCGTTGATCGTCGTGTTGAGCGCGGTGGGCAGCGGTCCGACGTCGCTGAACGTGTTCCCCGTGTCGGCCGAGCGCAGCACGCCGCTGAAACTGCTCGGGCCGCGAAAATCGTTCTGTCCGTTCACCTCGAACGCACCCGTGATCGCCACGGACGTTTCGCTCTGGATGTTGAGCACGTTCGCCGTGCCGAGCGTTCCGACGGGTCCGACGCTGTTGAAGATCGGCGGAACCCACGGTGCGAGCGGCGGCACGACGGGACCGTCGATGGACGGCACGGGGGGGACGGGGCGTAGTTGCTCGCTCGCCGGCGTGACGGCGCGGCTCGGTGCCGCGAACGCGAGCGCGAGAGCGACGGTCGCGGCGCAGCACGCCGCGGTGCGGGACGGTGACGGCATTGTGTGATCCTCCGAGGAGCGGCGCGCGGCCGCGTGCAGCGTGCGAATCAAGCGGATCGGGTCAAACCGGGGGAGCGCGAGAGGTACGCGGTCGAGTGTGAGTATACCGGAGGGGTCGCGGAGAGCACCAGAGTGCGGCAGAGCGCAACGCCGCCGCGAGCAGAGAGCTCGCGGCGGCGTACGCGCTGACGGTTGCTACTTCGCCGAGTCGCTCTTCGCGTCCGTCCCCGTGCCGCCGAAGTCCACCTTGGGCGTTTGCCGCTCTTCCGGGGTGACCTGGTAGAACGGCTCCTGCACGAACTTGAACAGCCCCGCGATGATGTTCGTCGGGAAGCGCTGCACAGAGACGTTGTACGCGCCGGCCACCTCGTTGTAGCGCGTGCGCGCCACGCTGAGGCGATTCTCCGTGCCCGCGAGTTCGTCCTGCAAGCGCATGAAGTTCTCGCTCGACCGCAACTGCGGGTAGTTCTCGACCACCACGAGCAACCGGCCCAACGCGCCGGTCAGCTGCTGGTCCGCGGCGATCTTGTCTGCCGTCGTCGTCGCGCCGGACATGCGGGCGCGCGCGTCGGCAATCGCGCCGAATACCGCGCGTTCCTGGGCGGCGATCCCCTTCACCGTCTCGACCAGGTTCGGGATGAGGTCATTCCGTCGCTTGAGTTGATTGTCGACTTCCGCGAATGCCTGGCGCACTCCCGTGCGACCCGTCACAAGACGGTTGTATGTAGACGCGAGCGATCCGCCGATCACGACAAGCAAGCCGATCACGATCGCAAGCGGGAGAAGTCTTTTCATCGTCCATCCTCTCTGAAGTGATGCACCAACGCGAAGCACGCGGCTTCGCTACCAACTGCCTGACGCGCCGCCTCCACCGGATGCGCCGCCGCCGAAACCCCCGAAGCCTCCGCCTCCGCCACCACCGCCCCACCCGCCGCCGCCCCACGACCCGCCGCTCGAGAATCCCCCGCCGCCGCGGCCCGAGGTGAGAAGGCTCCAGAGAATCAGATTCGTGAGACCGGAGCCGCCGCCGCCACGCCCGCCGCCGCTGCGGTTCATCACGACGAGGAACACGATGATCAGGACGAGGAGAAGCGCCACCGCGAGCGGCGACGTTTGCCCTCTGCCGCTCGGCGCAAGACGGCGCGGCGCGCCCTCGTCGGGCAGCGGCGGTTCGACGCCCCGGTCTTGGGCGATCGCCCGCACCGGCGCCACCACGCCCGCCAGCAAGCCGCTCGCATAGTCGCCCTTGCGCAGGTACGGCGCGATCTCCTGGCGGATGTATCCGCCGGCGTCGCCGTCGGTGATGACGCCTTCGAGACCGTAGCCGATCTCGTACCGCAGCTTGCGATCGTTCACCGCGACCAGAAGCAGGATGCCTTCGTCCTTCGCCGCGCCGCCGATGCCCCACTGCTTGAAGAGCGTGACCGCGTACTCTTCGAGCGTCATCGCGCCGGTCGTGGGGATCGTCACCACGGCGATCTGCACGCCGAGCGTGTCGTTGATCTTCGTGAGGTAGGCGTCGAGGCGCGCGGCGTCGTCGGCCGACAGCACGCCCGCACGATCCGTGAGATAACCCGTCGGCCGGCCCAGATCGCTCGGCGACTGCGCACAGGCAACGGTCGCGACGCACAGGGCGATCGCGGCGAGGACTCTACTCGGTCGGAAGTGCATCAACGGCGTCGATCAACGTCTCGAGTGCGGAGAGATGCGCGGCGAGTCGCGCGAACGGCGCCTCGCCCGACGGCGCGCGCGTTTCGCGCCGTGCATGGAAGGGCGCGACCAGCGCGTCGCCGTCCACGCCGTAGGCGCGCGCCACCGCACGCGCGACCTCTTCGTGGGTGTCCGGGTGCGGCTCGCGCCGCAGCGTGAGCAAGTGCCGGAAGAGCGCGGCCGATCCGCCCGCCGCGCGCGACAGTGCGTAGTGCGCGGCCTCCGCGCTGCCGCGCGCGCGCAGGAACGCCTGCCGCATGCCCACGAGCTTGGCCCGGAGCTCGAATTCGCACTGGTGCCGCAAGTTTCTGCGGCGCACCTCGACGTCGGCGAAGATGTCGGTTCCTTGGATGAGCGCGCGCCGTTCGCTCAGGTCGAGAAAGTCGATGGGGAAGACGTCGAGCGAACCGCGCACCTGGCGTTCCGTGAGGACGACCGGCGAGTAGATGTGGCCGCCCGTCGAGCGCTTCGTGACGTCGGGCATCGCGCGCGCGATCGAGCTGAGCGTCGCGAACGGCAAGTCGCCCGTGACCAGCAACACGTTCACGTCGCTCACGTTCTTGTCATGCGTGGGCGACAACGCGCTCCCATAGACGTACAGCGCACGGAGCGCCGAGCCCGTCGCATCCAGAAGCGGCCGCGTCCAGGCGCGCACGTCGTGCACGAGCGCATCCGGCGCGTGGGTGAGCCCGCCGGCGGCTGAGATGGGTGACATGGGTCCGAAGGCTACGAGCAGCGCGCCGCGCGTGCAAGCGAGATCGGACGGACTGTCCCTCGATCGGGGCGGCGCGGTAGAGTGCGTGCATGTCGATTGCTCCTTCGGTCCATCGTCGCTCCGTCGTCGTGGGGGCGGCGTGCGGCATCGGCGCCGCCACGCTGTGGGGAGCGAGCGCGCCCGTCTCCAAGCTGCTCCTCCCGCACGTGCAGCCTTTGATGCTTGCGGCGCTTCTGTATCTCGGGGCGGGAGCGGGGCTCACGCTGTTTTCGCTCGTACGCCCACGCACCGCCCGCCTCGACGAGGCGCCGATGCGCGCGGTCGACGTCCCGCTGATCGCCGGTATGACGCTCCTCGGTGGCGTGTGTGGGCCCGTGTTGCTGCTGTTCGGACTGGAGCGGCTCTCCGGCGTGGCAGCGTCCTTGCTGCTCAATCTGGAAGCGCCGTTCACGATCGCCCTCGCCGTGTTGCTGTTCCGCGAGCATCTCCCGGCGCGCGGGACGCTTGCCGCGTTCATTGTCATTGCGGGCGCGTTGCTGCTGGCGTGGCATACGGGTGGGGCGGTGAGCGCATCGTGGGTCGGAGTGGTGTGCGTCGTCGGCGCGTGCCTGGCGTGGGGCGCGGACAACAACCTCACGCAGCGCGTGTCGTTGCGGGACCCCATCACGGTCGTGCGGTACAAGACGATTCCCGCCGGGTGCATCACGTTTGCTCTCGCGTTGTTGTTCGGCGAACGCGTGCCGTCCGGTCGCGTGCTGCTCGCGTCGCTCGCCCTCGGCGCGGTGAGCTACGGTGCAGGGATCGTGCTGCACGTGTTCGGCCTGCGATTGCTCGGCGCGGCGCGGCAGGCCGCGTTCTTTGCGACGGCGCCGTTCGTCGGGGCCGTGGCATCGCTGCTAGTGCTGGGAGAGCGATTGTCGGTGTTCGATGCGGTCGGCGGTGCGGTCATGGCGGCGGGCGTGGCGCTGCTCCTCACGGAGTCACACGCGCACGAGCACGTACACGAGGTGGTGGAGCACGAACACGCGCACGTGCATGACGAGCATCATGCCCACGAACACGGCGACGGCATCGCCGTACACGAGGGGCGAGCGCACGCTCACGTGCATCGACACGAGGCGCTGGTCCATTCCCATGCGCACGTGTCGGACGTGCATCACCGGCACGATCACACGTAGAGCCGGGACATTCGACGTCGATCGCGTGACGGAGATCGATCAGGCGCCCGTCACGCCGTGTCCCCCGCGGCGAACCCGTACAACTCCGCGTGTTCGAGCGCGGGCAAGTGGTCGCGTGGCAGCAACAGCGTTCGGACCATCCACAGCTCGGGGAAGATGCGATACCGCGTCGTCGCGTCGAGGTAGTCGACGCCGGACGATCCGCCGGTTCCGACACGGCGACCGATCGTGCGTTCGACCATCCGCGCATGTCGCGTCCGCCACAGCACGAGCTGCTCCTCCATCTCGACGATGGAGTCGACGAGCAACCGCGGCCAGGCCAGCAACGGGAGCGCGCGGTACGACTCGATGAACAGGAGCCCCGCGCGCGCGCGGCGTGCAATCGCGCGCTCCGCTTCCGGAGCGTCCTCCGCGAACAGGAACGCGCGTGCCGCCCTCGCCGCGTCCTCGAATCGACGCGCGATTGCGGCCGCATCTCCCGCGGTCGTGGACGCGATGTGCTCCGCTTGTGCGCGGTGCATCGCGGTCTGCGCGTCGAGGTACGCTGTGAGGAATCGCGTCACGCACGCGTCGTCGCCGGGATCGCCGGCATGCGAACCGTGGATCGGCGTGCGCGAGAGCCACTGATGCAGCGTGCGCCGCAGCGTCGGCTCGGCGCGCACGGCTTCGATGTGCGCCCACGCGGCCCGGCCCGTCGGCGACGCAGCGGCAGCGTGCTGCAAATGCGTGAGCGGATCCATTTGCCCCTCGTCGCGACGCTGCGTTTCGTCGAGGCCCAGGAGGATCTCCATCTCGCGCATCTGGAATGACTGAAACCCGGACGCGGGGGCGAGCTTGTCGCGGAAGTCGAGGAAGTCCTGCGGCGTGAGCGTCTCCATCACGCGGAACTGATCGACGGCGAGTTCCATGATGGTGGTCACGCGGCGCAAGTGATGCACCACGAGCGGCACGGTCTCCTCCGCGAGACGGGGCGCCGCGAGGTGATCGCGCGCGAGACGCACTTCGCGCAGGATCAACTTGAACCAGAGTTCGTACACTTGGTGCACGACGATGAAATGCAACTCGTCGGGCTGGAGTTTTGCGTCGTCGCCTTCGAGACCGCCTTGCAGCGCGAGCAAGCGGTCGAGCGCGAGGTAGTCCCAGTAGGTCGGTGGGTATGCCATGCGCGCGAGTATCGCAGATCGCGCGCGAGGGGTCACGCCGTCCGCGCGGTGCGCGTGATGGTGATGAGCGCGACGGCTCCGACGATCACGCACATCGCGACGAGCGTGCGCACGCCGAGGGGCTCGCCGCCGTACGCCCAGCCGAGAAGCACCGCGACGACGGGGTTCACGTAGGCGTACGTCGACACGTGCATGGGCGGCGCGTGCCGCAGCATGTACGAGTAGGCGCTGAACGCGACGAGCGATCCAACGGCGCTGAGGTAGACGAACGCGAGGAGGGACCGCAGGGTCATCGCGCTCGGGTGCACGTGCGGCAGTTCGCCGTGCACGGCCGCAGCGACCAGCAGGAGCGATCCCCCGACGAGCATTTGCACGGCGGTCGCCATGAGCGGCTCCGCGGTGGACCGCGCGCGCGACGCATACAGAGAGCCCGCGGCCCACCCGATCGATCCGAACACGACAGCCAAGGCGCCCCGCACATCGATCGGCGCGTCTGCCGCAAAGCGGTGCGGATCGATGAGAATCGCAATACCCGCAAAGCCGACGATCACCCCGACGACGGACCACACGCTCGGCCGCCGCTTGTTGAACGTCACCCAATCCAGCACCACCATCCAAAGCGGCACGGCGCCGATCAACAGCGCCACCACGCCGCTCGGCACGGTGAGCGTGGCGTACACGACGCCTCCGTGACTGCACAGAAACAGCATCGCCCCGACGAGTCCGTGCGTGCGCCACTCGCCGCGCCGCGGAGCGGCCGCGCCGCGCAGGCGGAGCCACGCAAAGAGCATCGCGCCCGCGCAGAGGAATCGCGCCGCCGCCATGAAGAAGGGCGGGATCGACTCGATCGCGATCCGCAGCGCGAGGTACGTCGAGCCCCACACGACATACACGATCGCAAATGCGAGGAGAAGGCGCGGGCTCATGCGCCGCATCGTCCGGGGCGCCGTGCGGCGATCGCAAGGTCCAATGCGGCACTAGTGGAGACGCGCGGTGGAGTGCAGCGCGAGAAGCGCCGCCTGCAGGGAATCCGGGACGCTCGCTCCCGCGCGGCGGCCGCCGCGGCGAAACACGGCGCACGTCTCGGGGGCGATCGCCTTCGACCGCACGCGGACGCCGCCGGCGAGGACGCACACGCGCGTGCTCTCGCCGTCGCACTCGATCGCGAACGTGGCGCCGGAATCCGCGTCGACGACGGCGCGCGGAGAACGCGCCGCCTGGGCCGGCGCGGTCACGTTTGCAACGAGCACCGTTCCCCGCGTGATCGAGCACGCGTAGCCGCCGTCGCGCCCTTCGACTGGAACGGTGCATTCGGTGTTCGCGCCGTAGTCGAGCGACGCAATGTGCCCGAGGTCCAGCGCAAGCGCCGCCGCGGGACCCGTTCGCACGATCGCTCCTTGGCGCAGCACGCTCCCGGCGAAGGGGCGGCCGCCCACGAATACATCCCCGGAGAGGAAGCGCACGCTCACGTCGGGGCCGGGCCGTGCCGAGCGAAACGTGGCGGCGAAGAGCGCAACGATTGCTGCCGCCGCGGCGACCAGGACGACGAGCACAACGCGAGACACAGGAGTCGTCATAGGGCGGCTATACTACACACGCCTCCTCATCACGACGAAAGGAATCCACCCGTGACATCGCTCGCTATCGTCGGAGCCGGTCCCGTGGGACTCGAAGCGGCGCATCACGCGCGCCGGCTCGGGCTCGCCGTCCGCGTGTACGAGCGCGCGCCGCACGCCGCGGGCCACGTGCGTGCGTGGGGGCACGTACGGCTCTTCACACCGTGGACGTTGTTGCTCGGACCGTTTTCGTGCGCGGCGCTCACGCGCGAGCCCGCGCACGACGCGTGTCCCACGGGTGCGGAGTTCGCACACGAGTATCTCGATCCAGTGGCGCGTGCACTCGGTGACGTCATGCGCGTCAGCACGGAGGTCGTTGCGATCGGTCGCGACGGCGTGCTGAAGAGCGACTTCACGCGCGCGGGCGCGCCGTTCCGTCTCTTGCTGCGCGACGCACACGGCCGCGAATGGACCGAAAACGCGGACGCCGTCATCGATGCATCGGGCGTGTACTCCACGCCGCGCTGGGCGGGCGACGGGGGAATCCCTGCGCCGGGTGAGTGCGCTCTCGGCGCGCGCGTGACGTATGCGATTCCCGACGTGCTCGGCGCCGATCGCGCATTGTTTGCGGGGGCGCGCACACTGCTCGTCGGCGCGGGCGCGAGCGCGGCCACCACGGCATCCGCCCTCTCGGCGTTGGGCAACACGCACATCGTGTGGGTCACGCGCGCCCCGCGCGAGGCGCTGTACGCGCCCGATGCGAGCGATCCGCTGCCGGAGCGCGTCGCACTGTACGCGCGCGCGCGCGCAATCGCACGGGACACCGAGCACATCGGGTCCGCGCGCGTGCAACGGTTCGAGTCCGATGAGCGCAGCGTGCGCGCGGTCATCGCCACACCAGAGGGCGAGCGCGTGGTGGACGTGGATCGCGTCGTCGTGCACGCCGGCTTCGGCCCGGACAACTCGATCTACCGCGAGCTGCAGGTACACGAATGCTACGCGTCGCGCGGGCCGATGGCGCTGTCCTCCGCGTTGCTGGGTGCCGCGGCGGCCGACTGCCTCACGACGCCCGCATTCGGCGCGGACCTGCTCGCGAATCCCGAACCGAACTTCTACATCCTCGGGCACAAGTCGTACGGAACGAGCCCGCACTTCCTTCTGCAAACAGGCTACGCCCAGGTCGCCGACGTCGTTCCGCACCTCGCCGCATCCTCCGCGGAGTAGACGATCGTCTACTGAATCGCGAGCGAGCACGGTGCATCACACCGGTGCACGGCGAAGGAGGTGAGGTGAGTGTAGAAGTCCGAGGGACCCCTCGACCTGATCATCCGTGCGGTGAACCGGAGTGTTTCCTCCGTCATGGACGGTCCTCGGGGCCCCACACGCTGTGAGGGTTGATCGGCATCATCCCGTTGGCGACGGGACTGGTGGGATGATGTCCGTTGTATCGCGTGCTGGGCATGTCGACATGCCCGATCGCGAAGCGCACGACATAGCGCTCCGCGCCCGCCGTCTCATCAGCAGACGGCGGGCGCTTTCCGCGGCGTCCGGAACCGTATTCCCACTTGCCGGACGCGCCCGAACTGTGGCGAGATAGCAGCCTCGTCCATATCCGCACGCACGTCCACCCCGACAGGAGAGTGATTCGTGGCCACTCGACGCGCCAGCGCGGAGCGCCCGCTCACGCCGGAAGAAATCGATCGCGATTGGTTCGAGAACGTCTACCAAGGCGATCGTCTGCCGCAGCTCACGAAGCGCGCGCTGATCATGGGCATGGGTCTCGGCATGATCATGGCGTGCTCCAACGTCTACGTTGGGTTGAAGGCCGGGTGGAGCATGGGCGTGGCGATCACATCCTGCGTGCTCGCGTTCGTGTTCTTTTCGCTCCTGCACAAGCTCATGCCGAAGCAATTCCCGGAGTTCTCCATCCTCGAGAACAACGCGATGCAATCGGCCGCGTCCGCCGCCGGATCCATGACGAGCGCGGGCCTCGTAAACGCGATCCCCGCGCTTCTCATGTTGAATCCGGACGCGCTGCCGCACTCCATGCGCGATCGCTTGCTGTACTTGATTCCGTGGATGATCGTGATCTCGTGGCTCGGTGTGTTCCTCGCCGTGCCGACCAAACGGCAGATGATCAACTACGAGAAGTTGCCGTTTCCCTCCGGTACGGCGGCGGCGACGACGTTGCGCACGTTGCACTCGAAGGGCGGCGAGGCGGCGAAGCAGGCGAAGGCGCTGCTCTACTCCGGTGCGCTCGGCGCGCTCATCACGTGGTGGCGCGACGCGAACGCATCGTGGCTCGCGTGGTATCCGAAGATCCCGTCGACGTGGGGCACGAGCTGGATCAAGCCGTGGACGTACAAAGGCGAGCCGCTCGGCCTGAACCAAGTCACGATGTCCTTCGAGGGGTCGCTGCTGTTCATCGCCGCCGGCGCGATCATGAGTTTCCGCCAAGCGTGGAGCCTCTTGCTCGGCGCGATCATCAACTACTGCTTCCTGGCGCCCGCGATGCTGAACGCCGGCGTGATCGAAACGCCGTCGTTCAGCAGGATCTCGCGATGGAGTTTGTGGACGGGCGTGCCCATGCTCGTCACGTCCGGGCTCTTGCTCTTTTTCATGAACTGGAAGTCCGTAGTGCGGGCCTTCTCCACCATTGGCGCGATGTTCGCGCCGAAGGACCCGCACGCGAAGGACGACCCGATGGAGCGCATCGAAGTGCCCGGGTCGTGGTTCATCGGCGGCGTGGCCGTCGTCGGCATGATGGCGATCGTCCTTGGACACATGCTCTTTCACATCACGTGGTGGATGGGGGTGATCGCCGTCCTCTCCACGTTCTTCCTCGTCGTGGTGGCCTCGCGCGCAACGGGGGAGACGGACATCACGCCGGTCGGGCCGATCAGCAAGATCACGCAGTTGTCCTTCGGCGCGATCAAGCCCGGGGACGTTCCGGTGAACCTGCTCACCGCGCAGATCACCGCGGGCGCGACGTCGCACGCCGGCGATCTGCTCACGGACTTGAAGAGCGGCTATTTGCTCGGCGCGAACCCCCGGCAGCAATTCTTCGCGCAGTTCTTCGGCGTGGCGGCGGGCGGGCTCATCGTCGTGCCCGTATTTTTCATTCTCATTCCCGACGTGAGCCTGCTCGCGACGGAGAAGTGGCCCGCGCCCGCGGCGCTCACGTGGCGCGGCGTGGCGGAGTTGCTCGCGAAAGGACCCGGTGCTCTGCATCCCACGGCGCGCATCGGCCTCCTGATCGGCGCGACGATGGGTATCATCCTTCCGCTGATCGAGATGGCGCTGCCGAAATACAAGAAGTTCATTCCGTCCGCGACGGGTCTCGGGTTGGCGTTCACGATCAACGGGTTCAACTCCATTTCGATGTTCATCGGCGCGCTGCTCGCGATGTGGTTCATGAAGGTGCGCCCCGCGCTCGCGGAGAAGTACACGATCCCGGTGTCATCCGGCATCATCGCGGGAGAGTCGCTCATGGGTGTGACGATCGCGTTGCTGACCGTGGCGGATGAATCCTTCTTTGAAGGTATCGAACCCCTCG
>CAZEPH010000037.1:0-12184 GCA_964514075.1 uncultured bacterium
GTGTTGGACGACGTCACGCTGCGCGACGTTCTGTACGGGGTGAATGGATCGCGCGCGCCGCGTCTCGTCGTGCGCGACTCCCGCCTCCGCGGGCGCGTCGCGCCCGGTGACGATCTGGGCGAAGGCAACGGATTGCACATCTGGTACAGCGACTCCGTGCACGTGGAGCGCTGCGTCGTCGAGCGCTTCGTGGACAACGTCTACCTTTCGTTCGCGCACCACACACGGCTCGACGCGTGCCGGCTCTTCGACAGCGGGCGGTACGGGCTCCACACCATGTACTGCCAGGGGACGCACCTGACGCGCTCGACCTTCACACACACGATGGCGGGATGCGCGATCATGTTCTCGAATCACCTTCTCGTGGAGGACTGCGCGTTTCTGCACAATCGCGGCCCGCGCACCTACGGCTTGCTCCTGCGTGATTGCTCCGCCGGCACGTTCACCAAGAACTCCTTCGTCGACAACACCATCGCCATGTTCCTCGACAACTCGAACCGGAATCGCCTCACGCACAATCTCGTGCAGGACAACGGGTGGGGGGTGCTCCTGTTCTCTTCGTGCGCGTCAGACACCTTCGCCGCAAACACCTTCATCAACAACGACTATCCCGTCGCGCTCGACATGAAATACACGGACAACGCGTTCGACGACGGACGCACGGGCAATTACTGGAGCGACAACGCCGCCTACGATCTCGACGCCGACGGCGTGAGCGATGCGCCGTACTCGCCCGTCAGCACATTTGCGTTCCTCTCCAAGCAGTATCCGGATCTCGCCGTGCTCTCGAAGAGCCCCGTTGTCGCGGCGCTCGGCGTCGCGGAGCGCGTGTTTCCCTCTCTGCGCCCGAGCGAAGCGGTGGACCGCTTTCCGCTCGTGCGTCCGCCACACACACGCGTCTCGCACGCCGAGCGCACCGCGCAGCGGGAACGGGCGAACTGGCCCGCGGCGGCGGGCTTCGGCGCGCTCGCGCTCGCGGCGTGTGCGGGCGTGGTCCGCGTGCGAGGTGCGCGATGATCCACGTCGAGCACGTGACGAAGCGGTACGGCGCGCTGACCGCCGTGAGCGACGTGAGCTTCACACTCGATGCCGGTGAAACGTTCGCGATCGTCGGCCCGAACGGCGCGGGCAAGACCACCACGCTCAAGATGCTCCTCGGACTCGTGCAGCCCGATGCCGGGACGATCGCGCTCGGCGCCGACAAGCTGCCGCCGCGCGATCCCCGCGCACGTCGCACGATCGGATACGTCCCGCAACGCGCGGATTTTCCGCCAGCGCGCACCGTGGAAGACGTGCTCCGCTTCTACGCCGACGTGCGCGGGCTCGGCCCCGACGCCGCCGATCGCGCGATGCACACCGCCGGCCTCGCCGACTACCGCGCGCGCCGCGCCGGCGAACTCTCCGGCGGCTACACGCAACGCCTCGCGCTCGCGCAAGCGCTGCTCGGCGACCCGTCCGTGCTCATCCTGGACGAGCCCACCGCGAGCCTCGACCCCGAGGCGACGTGGGAGTTCCGCTCGCTCATCGAGCGGCTGCAGGAGCACGACACGACGATCCTCCTCTGCTCCCACTTGCTCGGCGAGGTGGAGCGCATCGCGGATCGCGTCATGATCCTCGTCGCTGGACGGAGCGCGGCGATCGAGCGCCTGAGCGATCTACGAGAACGACAAGTGCACGCCACACGCTTGATCGTCGACGTGGATACCGCACAGGACGCAGCGTTCGCCGCGCTCACCCGCTCCGGCGTGAGCGCGGAGCGCTACAACAACCACGCGATCGTCGTGCACACCGTGGACGGCGCGTATGTCGAGCCGCTCGATGCGCTGAAGCGCGCCGGGGTGCCCGTGCGGACGTTCGAGCTGCACCGACCCACGCTCGAGGAGGTGTTCCTGCGCGTGGTGCAGGCGGAGCGGGACAATGCGTAACGTCTGGCTGGCGCTTCTGTGCGCCGTCGTCTTCGCCGGGTGCCGTGCGGACGGCGTCCCGCCCCCGATCGCACGCGACGCGACCTGCAGTCACTGCAGCATGGCAACGCAGGATCTCCGCGTCGCGTGCGAAGCGCGCGACGCGCGCGGGGGGAAGTGGCGCGTGTACGATTCCATCGAGTGCTTGATTGCACACGGCGACGCGGGGGCCGCCGCGATCGCCTACCTCGCCGATTACGACACACGCGCACTGCATCGCGCGGACTCACTGTGGGTCGTGCACGGCGACTTCGCCACGCCGATGGGCGGCGGGTACGCGGCGTTCCTCTCGCGCGAGGCGGCCGACGCGCTCGCACGCGACACGCGCGGCACCGTGGCACGATTGGCGTCGTTTGCGCAGGCGACACTGTGAGCGTGCGCGCGTACATCGTGCTCTTCGGCGTAGCGATCGCGGCGGCCCTCGTTCTGACGGTCGTGGGACGGCGTCCCCGCGCTCCGATCGCGGAGCGCGTCGAGGCCCCCGCGGGGCCGTCCGTGAGCGTCCGGATCGCCGTGCGCGCGCACGGCGTTCTCCCCCCGCGCACGCGGGTGCCGCTCGGCGCGCGCGTCACGCTGCACGCCCGCAACGCGGACGCCGTGGCGCGCACGCTTGCGCTCTCCGGCTACGACGACCGCGTCTCGCGGACGACGATCGCCGGGCAGGATTCCGTCACGCTGACGTTCGTCGCGGACCGCCCCGGTGACGATTTCGCGTGGCTCGTGGACGCGGAACCCGCGGGCGTGTTCGCCGTCGCGGGATCACACTTGGTGGAGGGACACCGATGACCGCCGGCGCCGTACATCGTGTGCGCGTGATCGCGCGTGAGGAGTATCGCCGCGCGCTCGAGACGCGCTGGCTCTTCGGATTCGCGGCGCTCTTCGCGGCGTTCGTGATCGGGTTGTCGTACTTCGGCCTCGCGCAATCGCGCGAGGTAGGCTTTCAGAGCTTCGCGCGCGTGACGCTCAGTTTGCTCAATCTCGTGCTGTTCATCGTGCCGCTCACCGGTCTCACGCTCGGCGTGTCGAGCATCACAGCGAGCGGCGACGGCCTGGCGCTCTTGCTCGCGCAGCCCGTCGGCCGCGCGGAAGTGTTGCTCGGAAAGTGGTTCGGGCTGGGCGCCGCGCTCACCGTCGCGCAGAGTCTCGGATTCGGTGCGGGCGGCGTCGTCGTCGCGATGGAAGCCGGGTCCGACGGTGTGCCCGGCTTCGTGGTGTTGTGCGTGCTGTCGGTCGTCCTCGGGTGGCTGACGCTCGCGGCGGCGCTATGCATTGCCACGCTGTGGCCCGAACGACTGCGTGCGTTGTCCGCCGCGCTCGGTCTGTGGCTGTTGATGGTGGTGGCGTACGACCTCGTCGTGCTCGGAGCGACGACGCTGCTCTCCGGACTCTCGCTGCAGAGCGTTCTCTTCCCGGCTTTGCTGCTGAATCCCGTCGACCTCGCGCGCGTGATGACGACGCTCGCGGTGGGATCGGGGGCGCTGTTCGGCCCGACGTCCGCTGTGCTGGCGAAGATGTTCGGGAGCGCTGGCGGAATCGCGCTCGGCGTGTGCGTGCTGGCGCTGGAGACGATCGTGCCTCTCGCGGTGGCGGCGCAGGTGTTCCGTCGGCGGGACTGGTAGATCGCGGCTAGGGCGCGACGCCCGATCGGGGCCGCCCTCGACCGTCCGGATGCCACTCGGGCGACAGCGCGTTCGTCGCGTCGAGTGATCCGGCGCCCAGCTGGCCGACCTGCGACTGATCGCGTCGCGACGCGCTGCGCCTGCTCGCCGCCCGCCGGAGAATCTCAGAATATTCTCTGAGAGAACTCTTGACGACGTATGAGCCTCGGAAGAGAATTCGGAGAGTGCGAGCCTCCAGAGTCGCATCACGCGCCGTGCCGCATCGGCATCGGCCGCCAGCATCAGCCCCGAGAGTATGGAGGTCCCGCGCAATGAGTCGTCTCACACTGCTTGCTCTGTCCCTTGCCCTCGCGCATCCGGTGGCGGCGCGTTCCGCTGTCACGTTGGAGATCTTGCCACCGTCCTTGGCGACGGATGTCTCGGCCGATGGTTCTGTCATCGTGGGAAACATGCCCGACAACTACGAGACCTTCCGATGGACGGCCGGTTCGGGCGTCATCCGTCTCGGTCGTTCGAGCCTCGACAAGATCGGCAAGGCAGCCGGGCTGCCCGGCGTGTCGAGCGACGGGTCCCGTATCTGCGCGAGCATCATCAGCGATGACCGCACTTACATGACGCAGGGCGTCTGGACAGCCCGTCAGGGCTGGCAGGAGTGCACCCCGCTCCCTCCCGACGGCGGCATTCTGGACCTCGAAACCGGATCGGCATGGGGAATCTCCGACGATGGACTGACGGTCGTGGGGCTGTATTGGCGACCCGGCCAGCCGGGTGGATCGGCACACGCGTCGTCGTGGACGGAGTCTGCCGGGATGATCGACCTCGGAAGCACAGGTGGAAGCAGTCGTGCAAACGCCGTGAGCGCGGATGGCTCCGTCGTGGTTGGGTGGGCAGAAGAACCGACCGGCGCCTGGCAGCCCACCGTCTGGCGGAATGGCATCCTCACGACGCTCAACCCGTCGGAGGCGTTCTGTGAGGCGGCGGGCGTGACACCCGACGGCACGCTCGTGACGGGGTCGACCTGGGATGGCGCAACGTTCACGCGCGTCGCGGCAACGTGGAAGTGGAACGGATCGACGTGGACCGAAACCGCGCTGGGCGTCCTTCCGGGCACGCGGCTGGGAGACGGGCAGGCGATTGCGCAAGACGCGAGTTCGTCGGGCGACGTGGTGGTCGGATACAACGCCACCAGGAATTTCGGCGGAGAGCAAACAGGCTTCATCTGGACATCGACGACCGGAATGATCGACGTGGAGAAGCTTCTCCGGTTCTTCGGCTACGACATCGGGAGTCGATTCGACATTCAGTCGCTCGTCGCGATCTCGGATGATGGCCGCACGCTGGTGGGATACGGCTACGACGTGGGCGCGCCGTTCGCGGGGCGTACGTTCATCGTGCGAACGGGAAACCTCTCTCAGGCGCTCGATCAGTACACGGCCTCGCGTGGGACCGCAGAACGGTCGACGAGCCGCACGCTGGCGAGCACGCACGCGAGCGACGCCGTCGTGGATCTCGACATCTTCGACTGCTCCGGCAAGCGCGTGGACGTTGTGTCGCGCGTGCTGCATACGAGCACGGGTTACGCGCTTCCGTGGACCGGCGTGACGCGGACCGGAGAGCGCGTTCGGCGCGGTGTGTATTTCGCGCGACCTGCAGCCGGCCGCATCGGCCCCACGCAGCGCATCGTGATCACGCACTGAAGCACGAACCGCTCATGACTCTCATCCACCAGGACGCAAGTCCGATGACGGGAACGGAGTTGATGGAGCGCATCGACGCCGTCGGACGCGAGGTGCGCGAGCCTCTGCGCTCCGCCGTGGAGGAGGTCGCGGGGCGCCCTCCGCGCCCCTCTCGTCTGACCCGCACGCTTGGTCTGGACAAGAGCCTCGCGAGCCGGATCGTTCGCGCCATCAACTCGGAGACGAACCACGAGTTCGTGCACCGCGTGCCATCGCCGGCCGGTCTGGCGATTCTGCTCGATCGCGGCGGCACCCACCTCTCGCCGGAGACGCGCGGCGGATTGCGCGCCGCGATTGGGATCTTGCAGGAGTTCTTCGATCGCACCCCGGGCGGGCGCGGTCTCATCGATGCGCACATCGCCGATGCTCTCTCCCCTGCGCGGGAGCGGCAGGAGAAGACGGCGCGCCACGGGGCGTTTCGATCGATGTCGTTCGTCCTCGGCCACTACTGCGAGCGCTTGGTGACCGCGCTCTTCCTGATCCCGTCTACGTCGGGTGATGCGATCGATGCCATCGAGATCCACCACCGTGCGGGGCTTCGGCGGTTGCGACCCAGCCGCCCTCTCGCGCTCGTGCGCGTTCGCGCTGGAGCGGACGTGGCGGGCGCACCGGGCGCGGTGCTGGTCGAACCGCTCCGGCCTTCCGCGGACGCTCCGTCGCCTCTCGACTACGTCCTGCCGGTACTCACGCGTCCCGCTCTTCCGCGGTTATTCGTGACGCGCACGGACACGCTGGTCACGGTCTCCCTCCCCGGCGATCCCGATGCGCCCGCGTTGCGCGACGTGGCATACGCGTGGCGCATTCGCAACGGCCTCGCGCGGAATCCGCACGCTTCGGAGCACTCGCTGCGCACCTACTTGCTGCATTCGCCGGCCCGGCGGCTCGTGCGATACATCTACTTGCACGACGACGTGTACCCCGGGGCGGACATGCACGTCGCGTTTCGATTGCCCTCGCCGGGCGGCGCGGAACCACACGAGTTCTCCCCCGGCCAAGAGACGGTGGATCACATCGACGTGCTGGCACCCGTGGAGCAGTTGCCGGCGCGCAGCCTGACGAACGACGTTCGCCCATCCTCCGCCGAAGGCGCCGTTCTCCGGCACGTGGTGGATCTGGCCGGTCTCGACCCCGCCCGGTTTCGCGGCTGGCGCTGTGCGATGGACTACCCGGTGCCGCTCGTCGAAATGCTGTGGTGGGCTTCCGTCCCACCACGGTAGAAGGTCACTCCTCGAGAGCTGCGCGGAACGCCGCCACGTGCTTCGCCTGCTCCGTCACCATCGCCTGGGCCGTCTTGTCCACGGTCGCTTTGTCGTCGGTGTAGCGATCCACGAGCGTCACGCGCGTGCCGCCGCTCGCAGCGTCTGCCGTCACGCGCACGACGTGGTGGCACAGGTACGCGGCGTCCGCCGGCTCGAACGTCACGCGCAGCTCGCGGTCCGACGAATCGATGCGCGTGACGACCAATACGCCGCCGTCGGACCCCATCGTCGCGGGCGTGGCGTCGCCGATCTTCTCCCACTGATGCGCGGGCATCATCGACGACGGCACGAAGCCGGCGAGCGTCATGAAAGTGCGGTCGTGCGTGAGCTTTTGCCACACCGCGTCCGGCGCGGCCTTCACCACGAACTCCGTGGGAATGCGCACGAGCGCGGTCTTTCGATAACCGGGACCCTTCGCACAGGCGGCGCCGGCGATCAACACCGCGGCAGCACACATCATCCATCCAATGCGGCGCATGACTCCTCCTCCTAGTCTTTCCACGCGAACCACACCATCTCGTCGGTGTCGTGGGTGAGATCGCGCCGGTCGAATCCACCGAACACATCAAAGCGGCGGAAGCCGGCGGCACGCAGTAACAACTCCATCTCGGGTTTGAAGGTCCAGCGCAAATCGAACGAATAGCCGCTCGCGCGCGTCACACCGGCCTCCTCCAGGTCGAACTCCACGTGCATGACCTGCTCCACGCGGTTCGCGCGGCGCGTGCCGTAGAGCCGCAGCGGTGTGCCGGTGTGCGGATGCGAGAACTCCGCTTCGAGTTGACGCACGCCGTCCGGCTCCGCCAGCCGCGCGAAGCTCGGATAGAACACGTTGAACACGAGCGCGCCGTCTTTGTGCAAATGCTCGCGGCAGGTGCGCAGCGTGCGCACCTGATCGTCCATGGTCAGGTTGTGCTGGAACACGCGGAACGGCATCGTGACCATGGCGTAGCGGTGCGGCATGGTGAAGTCGCGCATGTCGGCGTGGAAGACGCGCACGTTCAGCTGCTGCGCGCGCGCTTTGTCACGCAGCGCGTCGAGGCGGTCGGCGTTCACGTCGAGCCCGTCGATCTCCACGCCGGCCGCGCGCGTGGGGAGAAGCACGCGCCCGGTGCCGCAGCCCACTTCGAGCACGGGGCCTTTCACCGCTACGGCCTCCGCGACGTAGAACGCGACGTCCTCCGTGAGTCGCGAGTAGATGACGTCGTAGAGTTCGGCGTCCGAGTACGTCTGGCTCATGCCGTGCGGCGCCCTTTCCACGCGTAGTACACCGGGAAGCCGAGCGCGGCGATCGCCACGCCGGCCATCGCGCGCCATCCGCTGGAGGACAGATCGCTCGCGATCAATCCGACCGTGACCACAATGAACACGATCGGCGTGAGTGGATAGAGTGGCGTTTGGTAGGCCCCGGCCGGCTCGCGCCCGTCTGCCACGCGCTTGCGGTACACGAACAACGCGGCGATGGACACGCCGTAGAAGAGCCACGACGTGGTGACGAACCATCCCGACACGTCCTCGAATCCGGTCGCGGCTTTGAGCCACAGCACGCTGAGAATCGCCTGAATCCACAGCGCGAAGGCGGGCGTGCCTCGCCGCGGATCGATGCGCGCGGCGGCGCGGAAGAGCAGGCCGTCCGCGGCCATGGCCTGCGTCACGCGCGGCCCGGTGAGGATCGCGCCGTTGATGGTCCCGAACGTGGAGACCGCAACGAGAACGGCGAGCGCGCGGCCGCCCCACTCGCCCAGGATGCGGCGCATCATCTCCGCTCCCACCGCTTCGTGCTGCGCGATCTCGCCGCTCGTCAGCACGTGGTAGTAGGCGAGGTTCGCCAGCACATAGCCGATCACAACGAGCGCGGTGCCGCCGACGATCGCAATCGGCAGCGTGCGCCTCGGGTTCTTGATTTCGCCCCCAACGTACGTGGTGTCCGTCCAGCCGTCGTACGCGAAGAGGATCGGGATCATCGAGAGGACGATCGCGAGGAGTAGCGGGTGCTGGAGCACCGGGTTCGCGGGCAACTCGCTCGCGGGCGGCGTGGTGTGCGGGAGGAAGAAGGCGGCCGCGCACATCGCGCCGATGCCGAGGATCTTGAGCGTCGTGAACACGCTTGCCGTACCCGCGCCTTCCTTCACGCCGAGCCAGTTCACGAACGTGAGGAGCACGATCGCCGCCGCGCCCGCGGCCAGTTGCGTGTTCGCACCGTGGAGACCCAGCGCATCGCAGAAGTAGATCGCGAACACGCTCGCGATGGACGCGATGACCGTCGGCTTGATCACCCAGAGGTTCGCCCAGCCGAAGACGAAGGCCCACGCGTTGCCGAAGCCCTCGCGAATGAACACGTACAGGCCGCCGGTCTTCGGATGCGCGGTCGCGAGTTCCGTGAGCGCGAGCGAGCCGCACATGGAGAGCAGGCCGCCGAGGATCCACGCCGCGAGCACGATGCCGAGCGTCGGCAACTCCTGCGCGATGGTGTGCGGCGAGCGAAAGATGCCGGAGCCGACGATGTTCCCCACAGTGATGCACGTGGCGGCATACAGACCGATCTGGCGGGCGAGGGCGGCGGTCTCGGAGCGAGTCGGTGCTTGTGCCATGGAGAGGTCTCCCTGAGGAGTGTCGCGCGCCGTGGATCCGCTGTGCGGCGCGGCTGCGTAGGAGGTGTGTCTGTCGAGCTGTCTGCCTGGGCCACCATACAGAACTCGGTGCCCGTGACCAAGAGGAGGACGAGAATGATCGCTCAGTTGGGACGTATGCGCGCGGCGGTGGGCGCGGTGACTGTGGTCGCCGCAATGGTTCTTGCTGCGGGTGCGACGCGTGCTTTTGCGGCCGACACCACGCCGGCACAGAGCCTCTACAAGCGGCTCGGCGGCTACGACGCCATCGCCGCCGTCGTGGACGACTTCTTGGGCCGGCTCGCCACCGACAAGGATCTGGGCCGGTACTTCGTCGGGCACGGCAAGTCCTCGCACATGCGCACGCGCCAATTGATCGTCGACCAAATCTGCGCCGCCACAGGCGGGCCGTGCTACTACACCGGCAGGGACATGAAGGCGACCCACGAGGGCATGGGCATTTCGAAGGCCGACTGGGACAAAGCCGTCGCTCACCTGAACGCGACCTTCGACAAATTCTCGGTAGGCCAAAAGGAGCGTGGCGAAGTGCTGGCGACACTCGGTAGCTTCCACGCTGCGATTGTCGAGAAGTAGATGCGATGAATTCCCTGTCGGCCGTGCGCTGAGCAGCCGACAAGATGTAGAGTCGAAGGGTCGGCATCCGGACCCTTCGCAGACCTCCGCCGAGGTGAGCGGCCCGCGCGGCGCGCGGTGCAGCGTTCACCTCGGCGAGTCTTTTTGCGCGGGGCGCGTTCCTGTACGCTGACCCTATGGACTCCGACCGCTTTCCCCGACACCTGGTGCACCGCCGGCGACGGGCGCTTGCCCTGTTCGAGGAATGGGAACGCCGTCACCCCTCCCACATCGGCGATGCCGCTGCGATCGCCGGTGTCGGCTTCTTGTACGACCTGCTTCCCCCCGCCTCGCGGTACCGGCCGGTCGATGTGACCGGCGTGCGCGAACTGCACCGCCGGCTCCGGTATCTGCGCGTGCGATGACCGAGCAAGAACGTGCGCTCATCGCGCTCGCTACCACACTGGATGAATTGCGCATCCCTTACATGGTGATCGGTGGTATCGCTCTCGCCTTCTGGGGCGAACCGCGTGCGACGCTCGATATCGATGTGACGGTGTGGATCGACGACGCGGACCTCGCGCACCGCGTGATCGAGCTGACGGCGCGGCTGCCCGCGCGCGTGCGCGATCCCGAGGCTTTCGCGCGCGAACACCGCGTTCTCCCGGTAACGTCGCTGGGCGCCGGTGCAACCCCGGTGGACATCATCCTCGGCCTGCTGCCGTACGAGCGCGAGGCGATCGAGCGCGCCGTCACGCGACACGTCGGTGACGCACCTGTGCGGGTCGCGTCCGTCGAGGATCTGGTTCTTCACAAAATCATCTCCGACCGAGACCGCGACGTGACGGACGCGCGTGCGCTCGTCCGCCGCCACGTACGCGTGCTGGATCGGGCGTATGTCGAGCCGCGGATTCAAGAGTTGGCGGATGCACTCGAGCGCCCCGACATCTTCGATCGATGGTCGCGGTGGATCGCAGACGCGGACGTCTAGGGTGCGCGGACGAACCGCGCGACGGCACACTCGCTAGCAGTTCCCCCTGACAAGCGGCGCGCGCTCGGCCAGAATGCGCCGCATGCCACGAAAACGCATGCCGCGCGTTGCGGCCATCGGGCAGTGCGCGGCGGACACACTGTGCATCGTCCCGCACCTGCCGCATCACGACTCGAAGCTGGAAGTGCGCGCGTTTGTGCGCTGCGCCGGCGGCCCCGCGGCGACGGCGGCGGCGACGGTGCAGCGACTCGGCGGACACGCCACGTTCATCGGCCACACCGGCGACGACGCGGCGGGCGCGTTCGTGCGTGCGTCGCTCGATGCGCTCGGCGTCGACACGACGCACCTGCGCGTGCGGCGCGGCGCGTCCTCGCACGAAGCGTTCGTGATGGTGGACGCGGCGACCGGCGCGCGCACGATCGTGTGGACGCGCGGTGGGGCGGGCCTCGGGCGCGCGAGCGAACTGCCGCGCGACGTGTTGCGCTCGATCGACGGGCTCTTGCTCGACAGCCTGCATGTGGAAGCGGGCGCGGAAGCCGCACGCCTCACGACTGCGCGCGTGTTTCTCGACGGGGGCACGGCGCGCGACGGCGTGGAGCGTGTGTTGCGCCGCACGGATGTGTGCTTCGCGACGCGCGCGTTCCTCCGAGACGTGACGGGCGTGCGCGACGTGCGCGACGCGTTGCGTGCGCTCGCGCGCCGCGGTCCGCGGATCACGGGCGTGACGCTCGGGCACGACGGCGCGATCGCCTACGACGCGGAGCGCGCGAGCTACAGTGCCTCAGCGGGATTCGATGTGCGCGTCGTGGATACGACAGGAGCGGGCGACGTCTTCCATGGAGCGATTGCGTATGCGCTCCTGCACCGGATGCGACTCGATCGTGCGCTCTCGTTTGCCAACGCGGCGGCGGCGCTTGCGTGCACTGCTCTTGGAGCGCAGGGCGCGCTTCCCGCTCTCAGCGCAATACGCGACCTTCTCGATGCGCGAGGCACGCCGCCCGAAACGCCGCCAACAACGCATGCGAGAGCGCATCCTGCGGACTCCGCTCCGGATGCCACTGCACGCCGAGCACGAACGGCTCGCGCGGCGTCGCCCACTCCACGGCCTCGGGCACGCCGTCGCTCGCCCACGCGGTAATCGCGAGACCCTCTCCCGGCGTCCGCACCGCCTGGTGATGGAACGAATTCACGAGCGCGTCCTCGCAGCCGAGCACACGCGAGAGAAGCGATCCCGGCTGAATGCGCACGGGATGCACGTTGTTCTCCCCCGCGTCGCCGTGCAGAACGTCGGACGCCGGAAAATCTTCGGGCACGTGCTGATACAAGGTGCCGCCGAGCGCGACGTTGATCGTCTGCACGCCGAGGCAAATCCCCAACACGGGTACGCGCCGCTCGACCGCGCGGCGCACGAGCGCCATTTCCATGACGGCGCGCTC